>NZ_JAUSVX010000028.1 GCF_030814995.1 Labrys wisconsinensis
GCAAATATCCATCGCCCATCTCTCGCGAATCAATCGTGCGAGAGAGAATCACCTTAGGTAGGCCTCGAATACCTAAATGTGTGAACACAACAGCCGCAAGGGGGGAGGGGATCGGTCGGCGTCGCGGCTTAGAATGAGAATAGCCGGCTAATTCCATTGCTTCTACCCGTCATGGCTCGACCGTCCCCTACGGATTGACCGCCATCGCCTGCCGGCCCTCGCCGGCGTCGTCCGGCGCGCCCTGCGGCGGCCGCATCCGTCCGACGGCGAGGAACACGCAGGCGGCGGCGAGGCCCGCCGCGCCGAAGACGATGCCGGCGAGCTCGTAGGAGTGCCAGCGGTCATAGGCCAGGCCCAGGGCCATCGGGCCGACCAGGCCGCCGAGGTTGAAGACGCCGAAGCACAGGCCGAACACCTTGCCATAGGCCTGCTGGCCGTAGCGCCGGCGCAGGACATAGGCCATCACGTCGCCCTCGCCGCCGAGCGCCACGCCGAGCAGCATGGCGGCGAGGTAGGGCGAGCCCTGCAGCGAGGAGACGGTGAGCAGCACGCAGCCGCAGGCCGCCGAGGCGAAGAACAGGAAGCCGAGGACATAGGCGGACATGCGGTCGAGCAGCACGCCGCCGACGGCGCGGCCGACGATCACCAGGATGCCCATGGCGGAGAGCGCCGCTGCCGTCTCGGCCGGGCCCATGCCGCGGTCCCCGAGGATCGGGCCGAGCTGCGAGGTGGTGCCCCAGTAGATCGCGCCGATCACGGTGAAGGCGCCCACCAGGAGCCAGTAGTCGGCGGCGCGCACCACCGCGGCGAAGGCGAGGCCGCCGACCTCGGGCTCCTGCGCCGCCGGCAGGCTCTCCCGGTCGCGGATCAGCAGCAGCGCGTTGGCGATGCCGACCACGGCGACGAGCGCGGCGAGAGCCGGAAAGCCGCCGCGCCAGCCGAAGGCGGCCTCCGCGGCGCGGGCGGCCATCGGCATCAGCGTGCCGCCGAAGCCGATGCCGAGCGAGGCGATGGAGAGGCTGAGGCCGAGATTGCGGTCGAACCATTTGGGCAGGAGCGACAGCACGCTCGGCGGGTTGGAGAAGCTGCCGAGCGCGCCCATGGCGAAGGCCAGGGCGACATAGGCGGGGAAGGAGGCGACGGCGCCGAAGGCGGCCAGCGCCACCGGCAGGCCGATCGCCGCGACCAGGATCACCGGGCGGTTGCCGATGCGGTCGAGCAGGGCGCCCGCCACGGTCGAGACCAGCGCGACGGCGAGCTGGGCCACGGAGAAGCCGGCCGACATCTCGGCCCGGCTCCAGCCGAGCTCGGCCGCCATGGCCTTGGAGAACACGCCGAGCGTGAAGAGGTAGATCGGCGCGAAGGAGACCGTCAGCGCGACCAGGCAGCCGGCCAGGACCGTCCATTTGTTGGGCATCGCTCCCTCCCCGGAGACATGCATTCGGGTCGCCCGGCGTCGCTCTCAAGCCTCGAGGCGGATGGCGGAGGCGCCGGCGAGGTCCACGGCGCGGACGCGGTTGCGCAGCGCGCCCAGGCCCTCGCCGGTCACGACGACCTCGTCGCCGTCTTTCAGGAAAAGCGGGGGCTGGCGCGACTGGCCGACCCCGCTCGGCGTGCCGGTGAGCAGCACGTCGCCCGGCCTGACCGTCATGCCGAAGGAGAGCTCGGCGACGAGATCGGGGATGGCAAAGGCCATCTGCCGCGTGCTGGCGCGCTGCAGGACCTGGCCGTTGACGGCGCATTCGAGCTGCAGGTCCGACGGGTCGATCTCGTCGGCCGTCACCAGCATCGGCCCGAGCGGCGTCGTGGCGTCGATGCTCTTGCCCTTCATCCATTGGCCGCCGTGCCGGCGCTGCAGGTCGCGCTGCGACACGTCGTTGGCGAGGCAATAGCCGAAGACGTGGTCGAGCGCCTGCGTGGCCGGGATCGAGCGGCCCGCCCGCCCGAAGACGAGCGCCAGCTCGGCCTCGTAGTCCCAGGTCGGCGAGATGGCGGGATCGACGGCGATGTCGTCGTGCGGGCCGATCACCGCGTCGGGCCCCTTGGTGAAGAAGGTCGGCGCCTTCGGCCGCTCCTGCGCCGGCCGGGCGGCGCGGCCCTCCTCGAAATGGTCCCAGTAGTTCCAGCCGGTGCACAGCACGTCGCGGCGAAAGCGTGTGATCGGCGGGGCGAGCGCGGCACCGGCCAGCGGCACGCGGCGGCTCGACCGCTCGCGCACCAGCGCGCCGACCGCCTCGCGCGCCGCCACGCCGCCTTCGATGACGGCGACGAGATCGGCAAAGAGCGGCGAGAGCAGCACGATCTCGTCGGCGTCGACGACGCCGGGCACGATACCCTCGGGCAGGCGGAGGCTGACATATCTCATGGCGTGGCTTCCTGCTGATGGGCCGGCGCGCCGAAGACGGCGGCGAGAAGGTCGCGGCAGAGGCTCTCCAGGCCGTCGCTGTCGGATGCGAGGCCGAAGACGTACTTGTCGGGCCGCACCAGCGCCGCCCTGGCCGAGCGCTGCGCCAGCCAGTCCCGCAGCAGCTCGCCCTCCTCGGCGATCTCGCCCAGGGCGGGCGGCACGCCCGCCTCGCCGAGATGCAGGTGCACGGCGCCGAGCCGCTCCATGACGGCTGCTGCCGCGGCGCCGCGGCGGGTCTCGCCGGCGGTGAGGATGAGGAAACGCTCGGGCGCGAGATCGTCCAGCAGGGCCCGGCCGCCGGCATGCTCGCGCACCACCGGCTGCGGGAACAGGCTGCCCGCCGCCGGCGCCGGCCGGCCGTCGGGGCCGCGGGCGATCAGGCCGGCCTCGAGGTCGGGGATCAGCTTCTGGCGCACCGTCACGGCGGTGCCGGCATCGAGCGCGTCGCCGAGCCTGGCGTCGCGGCGCCGGGCCGCCTCGACGTCGAGCTCGCCGATGATCTCGCCGATCTCCTTGGTCGTCGCCACCAGGTGACGGATATGCGGCTTGCGCTCGGCCTCGTAGCTGTCGAGGATCGCCGCCGGCAGGGCGCCGGCGATGACCTCGCTCAGCTTCCAGCCGAGATTGGCGACGTCGCGGATGCCCGAGCACAGGCCCTGGGCCAGGAAGGGCGGCATCTGGTGGGCGGCGTCACCGGCCAGGAAGATGCGGCCGCGGCGCCAGTGCCGCGCCACCAGGGCGTGGAAGCGATAGGTGGCGACGCGCCAGAGCTCGATCGCCTCGGGATCGACGAAGGGCGCCAGCCTGGCGCACAGCCTGTCCGCGTCGGCGTGGTCCTCCGGCGTCTCGCCCGGCATCAGCTTCAGCTCCCAGCGGCGCAGCGCGCCGGGGCCGACGACATAGGTGGTCGGCCCCGAGGGCCAGCAGAACTGGGTGGTGCGGCGGGGCAGCGGCGTCGGGCGCTGCAGCCAGGCGTCGACCACCGTCCACCATTCGTCGAAGTCGAGGCTGTCCTGGGCGATGCCGAGCTGCTTGCGCACCGGGCTGGCGGCGCCGTCGCAGGCGACGAGGTAGCGGCCCGAAACCGTCTCCTCCGCGCCGCCGTCCACCGGCCGGAGCGCGAGGCGCACGCCATCCTCGTCCTGCTCGACCGCGAGGGCCCGCGTGCTCAGCCGGACGGTGACGCAGGGGTAGCGCTCGGCGCCGGCGCGCAGGATCGGCTCGAATTCCGGCTGCACGAACATCAGGTTCGGCGCCCAGTGCAGGGGATAGGGCGGCGAGAGCGGGGCGAACACCTTGATCAGCCGGCCGTCGAGCCCGATGAAATCCGTGCCGGGATGGAGGATCGTCGTCGGCTCGACCCTGTCCGCCAGCCCGACCGACTGCAGCGCCCGCATCACCTCGTGGTCGATGTTGATGGCGCGCGGCTTGTCGTAGATGCCGGCCATCTGCTCGACCACCAGCACGCGGAGGCCGTCATGCCCGAGCCGGTTGGCGAGCACGGCGCCGACCGGGCCGTAGCCGACGATGATGACGTCGTAGAAGGGGGTGCTCACGGAATGCCTCGTCTGCGGCGCCGGCTCAGGGCTCGAACTGCAGGACCGCCTTGATCGCCCGGCCGGCCTCGCAGTCGGCGATGGCGTCGTTGATGCGGGCGAAGGGGTAGCGGGTGATGATCCGGCCGATCGGGAAGCGCCCGTCGGCGATGGCCGCGGCCATGGCGGGGATGAAGTCCGGCGGATCGCTGTCGCCCAGGATGATGCCGCGGAAGCCGCGGCCGCCGGTCATCATGTGCTCGACGTCGAGCGTCACCTCGGTGCCCGGCGGGATGCCGCCGACGAAGCCGCAGACGCCGCGGCGCGCCAGCACGTCCGTGGCCTGGCGCAGCACGCCCATGTCGGCCGTGGTCTCGAAGCTGAAGTCGACGCCGCGGCCGGTGACGGCGCGCACCGCCGGCACCACGGCTTCGCGCAGCGGATTGATCGCGTGGGTGGCGCCGAGCTCCAGGGCGAGCGCGAGCCGCGCCTCGTTGCGATCGATGGCGACGATCTCCCCGGCCCCGGCCATGCGCGCCGCCATCAGGGCGCAGAGGCCGACCGAGCCGGTGCCGAAGATGGCGACGGACTGGCCGGGTCCGACCCGGAGCACATTGAGGATGCCGCCGGCGCCGGTCTGCACCGCGCAGCCGAGCGGGCAGACGAGGTCGAGCGGCACGCCCGCCGGCACCTTGACCACGTGGCGCTCGGCGCAGACCGTCCGCGTGGCGAAGGAGGACTGGGCCTGGAAGACGCTGATCGGCCGGCCGTTCTGCGACAGCGGCGTGGTGCCGTCCGCCCGCGTGCCGTGGAAATTGTGGTCGTCGAAGCGGTCGCAATAGCTCGGCCGGCGGGCACGGCAGGCCGGGCAGGCGCCGCAGGAGCCGAAGCTCAGCACCACGGGATCGCCGGGCTCGACGCTCGTCACCGCCCGGCCGATGCGCTCGACCACGCCGGCGCCCTCGTGGCCGAGCACGGCGGGGTGCGGGATCGGATAGATCTTGTGGTCCCGCATGGCGAGGTCGGTGTGGCAGATGCCCGACGCGACGAGCCGCACCAGCACCTCGTCGTCGCGCGGCTCGGCGAGCTCGATCGTCTCGATCGACATCGGCGCGGCGACGGCACGGGACACGGCGGCGGTGATGTGCATGCGACCTGCTCCGGCAGCCCCGGGCGCGCCATGCCGCCCGCCGACCATCCCTTTCGTGTACAGATCGATCATTACGCTTGCAATATAAAATGATCGATCATTATTCTGTGGATGCCCGCCGCCGGCGCGCGCCAAGGGGAAGACGAGCATGGATCTGGGACTGCAGGGACGCACGGCCATGGTCTGCGGCTCGAGCCGGGGCCTCGGCCGGGCCTGCGCGGCGGCCCTGGCGGCCGAGGGCGTCGACGTGCTCGTCACCGGCCGCACGCCGGCCGACGTCGAGCGCACGGTGGCCGAGATCAACGCCCGCGGCGGCGGCCGGGCGAGCGGCCTTGCCTGCGACGTCACCACGGCCGAGGGCCGCGCGGCGCTGCTGCGAGCCCTGCCCGCGGCCGACATCCTCGTCAACAACAGCGCCGGGCCCGCCCCCCGCGCCTTCCTCGACACCGAGGAGGCGGACTGGCCGGCCGCGGCCGAGCGCAACATGACCGCGCCGCTCCTCCTCACCAAGGCGCTGCTGCCGGGCATGATCGCCCGCCGCTTCGGGCGCATCGTCAACATCACCTCGGCCATGGTGACGACGCCGCGCGCCCTCATGAGCCTGTCGGCGGCGCCGCGCGCCGGCCTGACCGCGGCGATGAAGGCGATCTCGCTCGACGTCGCCCGCCACAACGTGACGATCAACAATCTCCTGCCCGAGCGTATCGACACCGACCGCCAGATCTTCATGGCCGAGGCGGCGGCCCGGCGCGAGGCCATCTCCTTCGAGGAAGCGCGCGCCCGGCAGGTGGAGAGCATCGCCGCCCGCCGCCTCGGGCGCCCGGAGGAGTTCGGCGCCGCCTGCGCCTTCCTGTGCAGCGCGCTGGCCGGCTTCATCTCCGGGCAGAATCTTCACCTCGACGGCGGATCCTATCCCGCCCTCGTCTGACGCGAGCCTCCGCCATGCCCCTGCCGTCGCCGGTCCTCGACCCGCCCTTCACCATCACCCGCGCCAGCCATGTCGTGCTCGACGTGGCCGACCTCACGGCGAGCCGCCGCTTCTACGAGGAGGTGCTCGGCCTCGTCGTCACCCTGGCGGAGGCCGACACGCTCTACCTGCGCGGCGTCGAGGAGGCCTGCCACCACAGCCTGGTGCTGCGGCGCCGCGGCGGCCCGGCCCGCTGCGCCCGCATCGGCCTCCGGGTGCTGACGGAAGGCGACCTCGACAAGGCGCAGGCCTTCTTCGCCGGGCGCGGCTGCCCGGCGGCGCGGGCGGAGGTGGCGCACCAGGGCCCGACGCTGCACGCGACCGACCCGTTCGGCATCCGGCTGGAGCTCTGCGCCCGCATGCCGACCGAGCCGCGCCAGATCACCCGCTTCCACCGCCATCGCGGCGGCTCGGCCCTGCGCATCGACCATGTGCAGCTCCTGACGCCGCACCTCGAGGCCGCGCTCGGCTTCTACACCGAGCTCGGCTTCTGGCTGACCGAATATGTCGGCGGGAGCGCCGAGGACATCCGCGCCGTGTTCCTGCAGCGCAAGGGCAACCCGCACGACCTGGTCTTCTTCAACGGCGACGGCCCGCGCCTGCACCACGTCGCCTTCATGGTGCCGGAGACGCAGCACCTGCTGCGGGCCTGCGACATCGCCGGCGAGCTCGGCTACGGCCGCAACGTCGAGCGCGGCCCCGGCCGGCACGGGCCCGGCCACGCGCTGTTCGTCTATTTCCGCGACCCCGACGGCCACCGGGTCGAGCTGTTCAACACCCATTACCAGGTGATGGACCTGGAGAACGAGCCGGTGCGCTGGGACCCGCACGACCCCGCCGTCGCCTTCCCCTGGGGCTTCCCCGCCCGCAAGCGCTGGTTCGAGGAGGCGACGCCGTTCGAGGACACCGAGGTGCAGCCCGCGGCGGTCAGGCCCAACCCGATGACACTGGAGCGCTACCTGGCGGAGGGGAGCTGAGGGGGCTGGAGACGAAGCATCGTACGCGACGCCAGATAATCCCCTCCCCCTTGCGGGGAGGGGTAAGGGGTGGGGGTCCATCAGAATAGGGCGCTGCGTGGGCCCCAAAGCACCCTTGGCGAGCCGGTCCGCTTCGTTCTGCACGACCCCCACCCTTTATCCCTCCCCGCAAGGGAGAGGGAAGACGCAGGTGTCGCGTCTCTATCGACTCCAGTCGTGTCTCGCCCGCCGATCTGCGCCATTGATCACGGAGCCTACACCAGCGGGCTCCGGCGCCGGTGCGCCTCCTCAGCGGCCTTCAGGTGCGCCTGCGTGAACGCCTTGGCGTGAGAGGCGAGGTCGCGGCCGTCCTCCCAGAGGTTGCGCCAGATGCCGAGGATGCCTTCGAGCGGCTGGCCGACCACGACGGAGGAGAAGGATTCGAAGGTGATCGGCCCCTGGTAGTTCGCCTTCACCAGCGCGCGGAACACCCGGCCGAAATCGATCGAGCCGGAGCCGAGATAGCCGCGGTTGGAATCGCCGGTGTGGAAATAGCCGAGATGCTCGCCGGTGCCGATGATGGCCGCCTCGATGTCCGCCTCCTCGATGTTCATGTGGTAGCAGTCGAGATGCACCTTCACGTTGGGCGCGCCGATGCGCCTGACCATCTCGACCGCCTGGGAGGCGGTGTTGAGCACGTTGGATTCGTAGCGGTTGACCACTTCGAGCCCGAGGGTGATGCCGCTCGCCGCCGCGGTCTCGGCCACCTTCTGCAGCACCTCCACCGAACGGGCGACGCCGTCCTTCGTCGGCGGCAGGCTGTATTTCTGGAAGGCGGAATAGAGGATGCCGCAGACATGCGAGGCGTTGAGGTCGCGCGCGACCGCCAGCGCCTCCTTCAGCCGCGCCTCGCCCTTGCGCGCCTTGTCCGCGTCACCGCTGGAAATGTCGGTCGCGGCGTCGAGGCCGAGCGAGAAGGTGATGGCGATGCCGTTCTTCTCCAGCTCGCGGCGGGTGAAGTCGACGTCGATCGAGCCGGGATCGAGCGCCGGCGCCTCGATGATGTCGAAGCCGAGCTCGGCCGACTGGCCGATGGCCCGGGCGCATTCCTCATGGCTCCATCCCGCGGCCCAGACGAGCGCGTGCACACCCAGCTTGTTCATGTCCTGCTCCGTTTCCTGCCCTGGGCCGGATCTTCCGACGCGCCGCTCGCGGCGCCCGGCGTTCCCGCCGATTCTGCGGCGTCTTCACGCCTGGCCGGGAGCCGTCCGCCCCGCCGCCCGCGCTCGCCGTTCCGCCATGATTGACAGAGATCGGCCGGAAGTCTAGCGTTTCATAAAACGTTTTATGGGAGGACGTCCGGCACAAGACCGGGCGCCCATTCGCGGGAGCCGTCAGGGGTGAAACCCGTCTCCATCCGCACCGTTGCCGAGCGCGCCGGCGTGTCCGTGGCGACGGTCTCCAACGTGCTCAACGGCAAGCCGACGGTCGCCGCGGCGTTGGCCGAGCGCGTGCGGGCGGTGGTCGCCGAGCTCGGCTACGTCGCCGACAGCAGCGCCTCGCGCCTGCGCTCGGGCAAGCAGGCGCTGGCCGGCCTGGTGGTGCCGGACCTCGCCAACCCGATGTTCGGCGCCTTCGTCTCGATCATCGAGCACCTCGCGCGCGAGGACGGCTTCGACCTGATCGTGGTCAGCTCCAACGACGATCCGGGCGAGGAGGCGGCGCGCCTCGACGCCATCCAGGCCTGGCGCCCGGCCGGCCTGATCGTCATTCCCTGCGACGGCGGCCTCACCGCACGCCGGCCACGCCAGGCGCATTTCCCGATCGTGGTGGCCGACCGCATCCCCGACGACGGCGCCTACGACCTCATCGCCGTGAACAATGCCGAATCGGCGGCCCTCGTCACCCGCCACATCGCGGCGCAGGGCGCGGCGAGCTGCCTCGTCGCCGGCAGCACGCTGCGCATCACCAACATCCGCGAACGCTGGGACGGCGTGCGCCTGGCGGCGGGCGCCATGGCGGTCAGCCTGATCGAGTCGGGCCTGAGGGCCGACACCATCCGGCCGCGGCTCCGCGCCCGCCTCGCCGCGGGCCCACGGCCTGACGCGCTGCTCACCCTCGACCACGGCACCACGCTGGTCGCCTACCAGGTGCTCGGCGAGCTCGGCCTCGCCATCCCCCGCGACCTCCTCTTCGCCAGCTTCGACGAGACCGAGTGGATGCGTCTCGTCACGCCCGCCGTCACCGCCGTCCGCCAGCCGGTGGAGGCCATGGCCGAGGCGGCCTGGCGGCGCCTGATGCAGCGCATGAAGGGCGACGCCTCGCCCCCGGACACGCTCCGGCTGACATGCGCGATCGAGATCCGCGGCTCGACGCTGCGGACACCGGGCCGATCCGCCGGAGCGGACGGCCCGGCCGTGCCGGCTGCCACGCGCAGCCCCGGCACGGCCGCCTGACAACGAGAAACCAACGAGGAGGAAGACACGATGATCATCACCCGACGCAAAGCGCTGATGCTCGGCGCAGGCGCCGCCGCGACCACGCTCGCCGCTCCCGCCGTCTGGGCGCAGGCCAAGAAGCCGCAGATCGGCATCGTCGTGAAGATCGGGGGCATCCCCTGGTTCAACGCCATGGAGGTCGGCATCAAGAAGGCGGCGCCGCAGTTCAACGCCGATGCCTGGATGATCGGCCCGACCCAGGCCGACGCCGCCCAGCAGGTCAGCGCCATCGAGGACCTGATCGCCCGCAAGGTCGACGTCATCGGCATCGTCCCCAACGACGCCGCCGCGCTGGAGCCGGTCTGCAAGCGCGCCCGCGCCGCCGGCATCAAGGTGCTGACGCACGAGAGCCCCGACCAGAAGGAGAACGACTGGGACTTCGAGCTGACGACGATCAAGGCCTATGGCGAGAAGCACATGGACCTCCTGGCCCAGCAGATGGGCGAGAAGGGCAAGTACATCGTCTATGTCGGCTCGCTCACCGTGCCGCTGCACAACAAGTGGGCCGATGCGGCGATCGCCTACCAGAAGGAGAAGTACCCGCACATGGAGATGCTGGGCGACCGCTTCGGCGTCGCCGAGAGCCTGGACGACAGCTACAAGACCGCGCTCGACCAGCTGCGCGCCCATCCCGACCTCACCGGCATCCTCACCTTCGGCTCGCAGGGCCCGATCGGCGCCTCCAAGGCGCTCGACGATCGCGGCAAGGCCAAGACCGTGGCGCTGGTCGGCGGCTTCTCCCCCGGCCAGGGCGAGAAATACGTCAAGGCCGGCATCATCCGCGGCGGCTTCATCTGGAACCCGATGACCGCCGGCGAGATCTTCGTCCAGGTCGCGACGCTGCTCGCCGCCGGCAAGCCGCTCACCGACAACATGGAGCTGACCGAGGTCGGGCCGGTGCGCATCAACCAGGAGAAGCGCCTGATCCAGGCGCAGAAGCTGGAGGCGCTCGACAAGGAGAACATCGACCGGCTCGTGGCCCTGGGCCTGTGAGGGCGGCATGACCGCGGCCGCGCCCTTCCTGCAACTCACCGGCCTTTCCAAGCGGTTCGGCGGCGTCCAGGCGCTCGCCGACATCGACTGGGACGTCAGGGCCGGCGAGATCCATTGCCTGGTCGGCGAGAACGGCTGCGGCAAGTCGACCCTGATCAAGACGGTGGCGGGCGTGATCGCGCCCACCACCGGCACCGTCGCCATCGAGGGCGAGCCGGTCCTGCCCCTCACGCCGGCCAGGGCCAAGGCCCTCGGCATCCAGGTGATCTTCCAGGACCTGTCGCTGTTCCCCAATCTCGGCGTCGCCGAGAACATCGCCGTCGAGAGCCATCTCGCCGGCCTGCTCCGCCCGGCCCGCCTCGCCCGCATGCGCAGCCTCGCGCAGGCGACGCTGGCCCGGCTCGATTTCCACCTCGATCCCGATGCCCTGGTCTCCGAGCTCTCGGTGGCCGAGCGCCAGATCGTGGCGATCTGCCGCGGCCTCGCCGGGGAAGCGCGCCTCATCTTCATGGACGAGCCCACCGCCTCCCTCACCCGCGCCGAGGTCGACCGGCTGCTGGCCATCGTCGGCCGCCTCAAGGCCGACGGCATCGCCGTGGTGTTCGTCTCGCACCGGCTCGACGAGGTGGTCGAGATCGCCGAGCGCGTCACCGTGATGCGCGACGGGCGCAAGGTCGGCACCTTCCCCGCCGCCGAGGTCGACCAGCGCCGCATCGGCCATCTCATGACCGGCCTCGACATCCAGCACGCCGTCGTCGCCCGCGACCTCGCCGACGCCCCGCCGCTGCTCGCCGTCGACGGGCTCACCCGCGCCGGCGACTATGCCGATATCGGCTTCACCCTGCGCCGCGGCGAGGTGCTCGGCCTCACCGGCCTGCTCGGCTCCGGGCGCACGGAGCTGGCGCTCTCCCTGTTCGGCATGACCCGGCCCGACAGCGGCACCATCGCGCTCGAGGGCAGGCCGCTGCGCCTCACGTCAAACCGCGACGCGCTCAGGGCCGGCATCGCCTATGTCTCGGAGGACCGGCTCGGCCTCGGCGTCATCCTCAAGCAGTCGATCGAGGACAATATCATCCTGGCGGTGATGAGCCGGCTCAGCAACCGGCTCGGGCTGATGAGCCCGGCCCGGCGCCGGACGCTGGCGGCCGACTGGGTCAAGCGCCTGGCGATCAAGGTCGGCGGCCTCGACCGGCCGGTGCAGACCCTGTCGGGCGGCAACCAGCAGCGCGTCGTGCTGGCCAAGTGGCTGGCGGCGGCGCCCAGGGTGCTGATCCTCGACAGCCCGACGGTCGGCGTCGACATCAAGAACAAGCAGAGCATCTACGAGGTGGTGGCAGAGCTGGCGCGCCAGGGCGTCGGCATCCTGTTGATCTCCGACGAGGTGCCGGAGGTCTTCGCCACCTG
The DNA here is from genome assembly GCF_030814995.1 of Labrys wisconsinensis. Classification (GTDB taxonomy): domain Bacteria; phylum Pseudomonadota; class Alphaproteobacteria; order Rhizobiales; family Labraceae; genus Labrys; species Labrys wisconsinensis. The sequence goes on from NZ_JAUSVX010000028.1 coordinate 11,911, forward strand.
CGACCGCGTGCTGCACATGCGGGCCGGGCGCATCGTCGAGGAGGCTGTGCCGGGCCGCATCGGCGAGCACGAGCTGGAGGAGCGGATCTATGCCTAGCGCGGACAAGCTGCTGCAGCGGCTGCGGCGCCGGCCGGAGAGCTGGCTCGTCGGGGTGATCCTGATCGTCGGCGCCTTCCTCAGCGCCGCGGCGCCGGGCTTCCTGACGACGGCCAACCTGGTCGACCTCCTGGAGAGCTATTCGGTGCAGGCCGTGCTGGCGCTCGGCCTGTTCGTGGTGCTGGTGTCGGGCGGCATCGACATCTCCTTCGCGGCGACCGCCTCGGTCGCCCAGTATCTCGCCGCGCTGATGGCGGCGCGGCTGCAGCTGCCCGGCTTCGCCTGCATCGGCGCCGGCCTGCTGGTCGGCACGGCGCTCGGCTGCCTCAACGCCACGCTGATCCATTTCGTGCGCATCACCTCGATCATCGCCTCGATCGCGATGATGAGCGTCACCTTCTCGCTGCTGATGTATTTCTCCGGCGGCAAGTCGATCTACAACCTGCCGGACTGGTGGACCGACCGGATCGTGTTCTGGCAGACGGAGGACGCGGCCGGCGACCTCACCCGCATCACCCTGCCTGTGGTGGTGATGGTGGTCGCCGCGATCCTGACCTGGCTGATGATGACGCGCAGCACGGTCGGCCGCCAGCTCTATGCGCTGGGCGGCAACCCGGAGGCGGCGCGGCGGGTCGGCGCCAACATCGCGGCGCTGCACTATGTCGCCTACGGCTTCCTCGGCTTCATGGCGGCGCTGGCCGGCCTGCTCCAGGCGCACCGGGTCGGCGAGAGCGTGCCGAGCGCCATGTACGGCACCGAGCTCGCCGTGCTCTCGGCCGCGGTGCTCGGCGGGGCGAGCCTGTCGGGCGGCATCGGCACGGTGCCGGGCGTGCTCTGCGGCATCGTGCTGCTCGCCATGCTGCAGAACGGCCTCAACCTGCTCGGCGTCTCCTCCTACTTCTTCCAGATCGTCATCGGCCTCACCATCCTGATCTCGACCTCCATCACCGTGCTCAGCACCCGCAGCCGCCGGCGCCGGCGCAATCCGGCCGGGGAGCCCGCCCATGGCTGACCTGTTCGAGGAGCGGGCCGGCCAGGCCGGCCTCACCGGCCTGATGGCGCGCCTGCGCGGCGGCGTGCCCGGCGGCTTTCCCGGCCTCACCGCGCTCTTGATCGGCCTGATCGCGCTGTTCTCCCTGTCGATCCCCGGCTTTGCCAGCGGCCGCACCGCGCAGGCCTTCATGTTCCAGGTGCCGCTGCTCGGCCTGCTCTCGCTCGCCATGGTGGTGCCGCTGATCACCGGCGGGCTCAATCTCGCGATCATCGCCACCACCAACCAGTGCGCGCTCCTGATGGCCTTCATCATGAACGCCCTGATCGGGCCGGAGACCGGCGGCGGCGCGGCGGTGCTGGCGATCCTGGCGGCGCTCGGCGCCGGCCTGGCGCTCGCCGCGGTGATCGGCCTCGTCACCGGCGCGCTGGTCGCCTATACCGGCGTGCATCCGATCCTGGTGACGCTCGGCACCAAGTCGCTGATCGACGGCATCAGCATCTATCTCACCCGCGGCACGCCGATATCAGGCATTCCCGGCCTCTATTCCGCGGCCGGCAATGCCACGCTGCTCGGCATGCCCATGACCTTCCTGGTGCTGGTTGTCATGACGCTGCTGGTCGGCCTGATCCTGCGGCGCACGCCCTTCGGCGTCGCCTGCGCCATGATCGGCTCCAACATCGAGGCGACACGCTTTTCGGCCATCGACACGAAGCGGGTGCTGGTCGGCGTCTACCTGATGTCGAGCCTCTTGTGCTTCGTCGCCGCCACGGTGATGCTGGCGATCTTCAACTCGGCCAGCGCCGAATATGCCCAGTCCTACCTGCTCGTCACCATCCTGGCCGCGGTGCTCGGCGGCGTCGATCCCTTCGGCGGCTTCGGCAAGGTTACCGGGCTGATGCTGGCGCTGACGATCCTGCAGGTGATCTCCTCCGGCTTCAACCAGTACGGCCTCAGCAACTATCTCACCCTCGCCTTCTGGGGGCTGACCCTGATCGGGGTGATGGCGGTGCAGACCATTCGGCCCTATCTCACGTGGCCGCGAAGGCCGGGCTGAGGCTGCGCATGCTGCTTGGAACGAGACGATGACAGGAATCGAGGCATGACGGCGGTTGCCGTGTTCGACGTCGGCAAGACCAACGTCAAGCTCACCATCGCCCGGCCCGACGGGGCGCTGGTCGAGACGATCTCGGCCGCCAATCCCGTGCTGGCCGGGCCGCCCTATGCGCATCACGATGTCGGCGCCCTGGAGGCCTGGCTGATCCAGGGCCTGCGCAGCCTCGGAGCGCGCCACGCCATCGAGGCCGTCGTCGCCACCGGCCACGGCTCCGGCGGCGTGCTGGTCGACGAGGACGGGCCGGTCCTGCCGATGGTCGACTACGAGCAGGCGCTGCCGCCCGAGATCGAAGCCGCCTATGCCGGGATGGCCGGCTCCTTCCGCGAGCGCGGCAGCGCCATCATGCTCGGCGCCTCGCATCTCGCCCGCCAGATGCTCTGGCTGGAGAGCCATTGGCCCGAGGCCTTCGCCCGGGCGCGGGCCTATCTCGCCGGCCCGCAATATTGGGCCTGGCGCCTCGGCGGCGTGATGGCGAGCGAGGTGACGAGCCTCGCCGCGCAGTCGCACCTGTGGTGCCCGGCCGAAGCGCGGCCCTCCGTCGTGGCCGAGCAGCGCGGCTGGCTCCGGCTGATGCCTGATCTGGCGCCGGCCTGGCGCTGCCTCGGCCGGCTCAAGCCGGAGCTCACGGCCGCGACCGGCCTCGACCCGGCGGTGCGCATCATCTGCGGCATCCACGACAGCAGCGCCAATTTCTACCGCTACCAGGCGGCCGGCCTCACCGACGTCACCGTGGTCTCCTCCGGCACCTGGATCGCGGCGATCAGCGACGGCGGCGCCGTGCCGGACGAGGAAGGCGGCGGCCGCTGCTGCAATGCCGACGTGCTCGGCCGGCCGCTGCCCGGCGTGCTCGCCATGGCCGGCCGCGAATTCGCCGCGGTCAAGGGACCGGGCACGGGCGGCGCCGATCCCGCCTGGCTGGAGCGCCTCGTCGCGACCGGCACCCTGGCGCTGCCGACCTTCGGCAGCGACGACGGCCTCTATCCCGGCACCGCGGGCCGCGGCGCGATCGAGGGACCGCTGAAGGACGAGGCCGCCGCCCGCGGCACGCTCGCCCTGCTCTATTGCGCGCTCATCGCCGATCGCTGCCTCGACGGCACCGCCAGCGCAACCGTTGTGCTCGACGGCAGTTTCGCCCGCGATCCGCTCTATGCCGCGCTGATCGCGGCGCTGCGCCCGGACCGGGCGGTGCGCGTCAATCTCGACCATTACGGCACCGCCACCGGCGCCGCCCTGCTCGCCGGCCACGAGGCTCGCAGCGGGCCGGCGCCGCTCGACCTCGCCACCACCCAGCCCCTCTCCCTGCCCGGCCTCGACGCCTACCGCGCCCGATGGCGGGACAGGGCCAACGCCAGAAGGAACCCCGACTGATGTCCGACGACCTCGAACTGCGCCGCCAGATGGTGGCGACCTGCCGCCGCATGAACGACAGCGGCATCAACCAGGGCACCGCCGGCAACCTCTCCGTGCGCAACGCCGCCGGCTTCCTGATCACGGCGACCTCGCTGCCCTACGACCAGATGGAGCCGGAGGACCTGGTGCAGATGTTCTTCGACGGCACCTATGAGGGGCGCCGCCGCCCCTCCTCGGAATGGCGCTTCCACCGCGACATCCTGCAGGCGCGCCAGGACATCAACGTCGTGCTGCACTGCCATTCCGTCTATGCGACGACGCTCGCCGTCCACCACAAGACCATCCCGAGCTTCCACTACATGACCGGCGTCGCCGGCGGCACCACCATCCGCTGCGCCAGCTATGCCACCTTCGGCACCCAGGCCCTGTCCGACGCCGCGCTGGAGGCGCTGCAGGACCGCCTCGCCTGCCTGCTCGGCCAGCACGGCCAGATCTCGCTCGGCAAGACCCTGCCCGCGGCGCTGGCGCTGGCCATCGAGGTGGAGACCTTGTCGCGCCTCTACGTCCAGGCCCTGACGCTGGGCGAGCCGCCGATCCTCTCCGACGAGGAGATGGCCCGCGTCATCCAGCAGATGAAGAACATGAGCTACGGCCAGGCGCCGGATCTCGATGGCGTCAACGACATCGCCCGGCCGCGGACGCCGGCGAGCTGATTCGGGGCAAGGCTCCGCAGGCGTTGGATCACCGGCGCCCAAACCAAGGCTCGGACAGAGCAGGACGAAGCGCGCGAAAGCCTTCTCCACCGAAGGTGGGGAAGGTGGCTCGACGAAGTCGAGCCGGATGGGGCGTGGCCCGCCAGATCGTGCCCTTCGACCGGTTTGCACGACCGTCGCGCCAGCCGAACTCTGGTCCAGACCTGCCCACCACACCCCATCCGCCCATGCTCCGCATGGGCACCTTCCCCGCTTCGCGGAGAAGGCTTTTCCGCGCCATGTCTTGATTCGCGGCCGCCCGTCCCTTGCGCGGCTCCCTGCGCATCGAAGCTCGTCCGACGACATGCGTTGCAAGGTCGCCCCCGATCGGGCAAAGGTCGGGCGGCGACATCTTTCGACGGCGGGTGCATGAACGTCCTTCTCATCGGCTCCGGCGGGCGCGAACATGCCCTGGCCTGGGCGATCACGGCCAGTCCGCTCTGCGACCGGCTCTATGCCGCCCCGGGCAACCCGGGCATGGAGGAATGCGCGGTCTGCGCGGATCTCGACGCCGCCGACCACGAGGCGGTGATCGCCTTCTGCCGGAAGCACGCCATCGACTTCGTGGTCGTCGGCCCGGAGGCGCCGCTGGTGGCGGGCCTGGTCGACGACCTCGCCGCGGCCGGCATCAAGGCCTTCGGCCCGAGCAAGGCGGCCGCCGCCCTGGAGGGCTCGAAGGGCTTCACCAAGGACCTCTGCCGCGAGTTCGGCATCCCGACCGCGGCCTATCAGCGCTTCTCCAACCCCGACTGGGCCAAGGCCTATGCCCGCGACCGCGGCATGCCGATCGTGGTCAAGGCCGACGGCCTCGCCGCCGGCAAGGGCGTGGTCGTGGCCGCGACCCTGACCGAGGCGGACGCGGCGATCGACATGATGCTCGGCGGCGGCCTCGGCAAGGCCGGCGCCGAAGTTGTGATCGAGGACTTCCTCGAAGGCGAGGAGGCGAGCTTCTTCGCCCTGTGCGACGGCAAGCACGCCCTGGCCCTCGCCTCGGCCCAGGACCACAAGCGCGTCTTCGACGGCGACAAGGGCCCGAACACCGGCGGCATGGGCGCCTATTCGCCGGCGCCGGTCATGACGCCGGCCCTGGAGGCGCAGGTGATGGAGACCATCATCCTGCCAACGGTCAAGGCGATGGAGATCCGCGGCACGCCGTTCAAGGGCGTGCTGTTCGCCGGCCTGATGATCACCCGGGAGGGGCCGAAGCTGATCGAGCACAATGTGCGCTTCGGCGACCCCGAGGCGCAGGTGCTGATGCCGCGCCTGCGCTCCGACCTGCTGCCGGCGCTGATCGCCTCGGCCGACGGCGTGCTGAAATCGGTGTCGCTGCGCTGGAAGGACGAGGCGGCGCTCTGCGTCGTGATGGCGACGCAGGGTTATCCCGGCGCGGTGGAGAAGGGCAGCGAGATCCGCGGCCTGGCGCAGGCCGCCTCGATGGAGAACGTGCTGGTCTTCCACGCCGCCACGCGGCGCGAGGGCGACCGCATCCTCGCCGATGGCGGGCGCGTCCTCGGCATCACCGCCACGGGCGCCGACGTCGCCGCGGCGCAGGCCCGGGCCTACGAGGCGGTGGCCGCCATCGACTGGCCCGAGGGCTTCTGCCGGCGCGACATCGGCTGGCGAGCCGTGGCCCGCAAGGCCTGAGCCGGCGACCCGGGGGCCGCCGGTTCGGACTGCGACTTGACGCGCGGGCCCCCATGGGCCCGCAAGCAAGGGAGACGCCGTCATGCCCGACCTCGCCGACCTCTTCCCCGGCTTCGCCTCGCACTGGATCGACACGCAGGCCGGGCGGATCTTCGCCCGCAGCGGCGGCAGCGGCCCGCCGCTCCTGTTGCTGCACGGCTTCCCGCAGACCCATGTGATGTGGCACCGGATCGCCCCGGCCATGGCCGAGCACTTCTCGGTCGTGCTGATGGACCTGCGCGGCTATGGCTGGTCCTCGGCGCCGCGCTCGGACGCGGAGCACCGCACCTTTTCGAAGCGGGCGATGGCCGAGGACGCCGTCGCCGTCATGGCGGCGCTCGGCCATGCCCGCTTCCGCCTCGCTGGGCACGATCGAGGCGCGCGCGTCGGCTATCGCCTGGCGCTCGACCATCCCGGCCGCCTCGAGCGGCTCGCCGTGCTCGACATCGTGCCGACCTTGGAGATGTGGGCGGGCATGGACGCCGCCCGGGCGATGGCGACCTATCATTGGCTGTTCCTGGCGCAACCCGAGAGCCTGCCGGAGACGCTGATCGGCGGCGCGCCGATCGCCTATCTCGAGCACACGCTGGCGAGCTGGACCGCGGCCAAGACGCTGGACGCCTTCGACCCCCGGGCGCTGGCCCATTACCGCGCCGCCTTCGCCGAGCCGAGCCGCATCCATGCCGCCTGCGAGGATTATCGCGCCGGCGCCGGCGTCGACCGCGCCGACGACGCGGCCGACCGGGAGGCCGGCCGCAGGATCCTCTGCCCGCTGTTCGCGGCCTGGGGCGTCGGCGGCTTCCCCGCCAAGGGCCGCAGCACGCTCGAGGTCTGGCGCGAATGGGCGGCCGACGTCTCCGGCGCGCCGATCGAGGGCGGGCATTTCCTGCCCGAGGAGAACCCGGCGGCCACCGCCGCCGCCCTCGTCGCCTTCCTGCGGGGCTGAGGGCGATGGCGCAGCACAGGCTCTCCTCTTCGCCGAGCGTCGGCGTCGTGCTCGGCGGCGGCGGGGCGCGGGGCCTGGCGCATATCCCGATGCTGGAGGCGCTGGACGAGCTCGGCGTCAGGCCGGTGGCGCTGGCCGGCACCTCGATGGGCGCGATCTTCGCCGCGGCCTATGCCTCGGGCCTGACGGGCAAGGAGATCCACGACCTCACCGTCGCCGCGCTGCGCGACCGGCGCGGCCTGCTCGGCAAGGTGATGGAAGCGCGCGCCGGACGCTTCACCGACCTCTTCGCCGGCTTCGGCAACCCGCTGCTGATCGACCCGGAAGTGCTGTGCGAGCTGCTGCTGCCCGACGCGGTGGCGCCGAGCTTCGAGGCCTGCGCCATCCCGCTGACGGTGGTCGCCACCGACTTCTACGCCCGCAACGAGGTGGCCTTCAAGACGGGGCCGCTGCGCCGGGCGGTGGCGGCCTCGATCGCGATTCCCGGCCTGATCCGGCCGGTGACGATCGAGGGGCGCGTGCTGGTCGACGGCGGCGCCGTCAACCCGCTGCCGATCGAGCACGTCCGCGCGGAGGCCGACGTGGTGGTGGCGGTCGACGTCACCGGCGGCCCGGTGCAGCCGGCGCGCGAGCGCCCACCGAGCCCCTGGGAGGCGATGTTCGGAGCGCTGCAGATCATGCAGGGCACGATCATCGAGCAGACGCTGGCGCACCATCCCGCCGACATCCTGGTCAGGCCGAATGTCGACCTGTTCAAGGTGCTCGACTTCTTCCAGGTCAGCGTCATCGTCCGCCTGGCGAAGCCCGCCAAGGAGGATCTGAAGCGCCGGCTGGCGACGGTGCTGGAGCAGGCATGACCAGCCGCCGCAGGGGTCTCACGGCGTCGTCGCGGGCAGGACGAAGCGGTTGAGCACGGCAGTGCCGACCCAATCCTGCCGCGGGCTCGCATAGAGCCCGGCATGGATGAGGACGGTCAGGTCGAGCGAGGGCACGATGAACAGCCTCTGGCCGCCATAGCCGATGCCGGCGACCCAGTCGACCTCGCGGCGGGCGACCAGCGAGCGGCCCAGCCAGAACTGGAAGCCGTAGAACACCGAGCCGGGGCCGTTGATCTGCGGCGAGACCGCCGCGTCGACCCAGGCCGCGGGCACGATCTGGTGTCCGTGCCAGGCCCCGTGGTCCAGCACGAGCTGGCCGAACTTCAGCGTGTCGCGCGGCAGCAGCCTGAGCCCGGAGGCCGCCACCGGCTCGCCGGTCCGGGGATAGCGCGCCCATTCGACATGGGTGATGCCGAGCGGCTCGAACAGGGCGGTGCGCGCCAGCTCGTCGATCGTCTTGCCCGTCGCCTTGCGCAGCACGCAGGCGATCAGCGCGGCAGAGCCGCCGCTATAGGTCCAGACCGTTCCGGCGGGATCGGCGACGGGCTGCTCCAGCACGTAGCGGCAGGGATCGGCGGCGGTGTCCATGCCGGTCTCGCTGTTCTTGGGGTCGCTGTAGGGAAGGTCCTCGCTCCAGGTGAGGCCGGCGGACATGGTGAGCAGGTCGCGCAGGGTGATGCGCTCCTTCTCCGGCGTCCTGAGATCGGCATAGTCCGGCAGCAGGGAGAAAACCGGCTGGTCGATGTCGTGCACCCACCCCTTGTCGATGCCGACGCCGACGAGGAGCGAGACGACGCTCTTGGTGATCGAGCGCAGGTCGTGGGGAACGGACGGCCCGAAGGTGGTGTCGGCGGGCGGCTGGCCCCATTGCTGGTCGGAGCCGGTAAAATACTGCTCGAAGACCAGGCGGCCGTGCCGCGCCACCAGGACGGCATGGACATTGGCTTCCTTCCATGCGGCGAAGCGGCTCGCCAGCCGGCACAGTGCGGCCGGATCGAGGCCGACGCTCGCAGGGTCGGCGGTCTCCCAGCCGTCGGCCTGGGGGCCGGGAGCGCCGCAGGCCGCCTGCGCGGCGGCCGGCCCGCCAATCGCCAGCACGGCGCCGAGCGCCAGGATCAGGGTCCGCAACATGGGGTGGCCTCCTATCGATGGAAGGGGACGTGGATGGCTCGGGGCGTCCGGACTCACCCCTCGCCTCGCCGCCTTCGGCGGATCGGGATCAGGAGATCGGTGACGCAGTCCTGGCGGGCGCCGGGCCGCGAGCGATCGCGATAGAGCTCCAGGGCCGGCCGGTTGTCGGGATCGTAGCCGCTCTGCGGCAGCCAGCCGCCGAACAGGCTCTGGAAGGTCGGCGCGATCAACGACCAGGGACCGACGAGGCGGTAGGAGGCGTAGAGCCCGCCCGCGATGGCGACGGCCTCCAGGTCCCCGGCCGGCGCCGTCGGCGTCGCCGGCACGATGCCGGCGAAATAGCCGAAGCTCTCGGGCTCCTCGGGATCGCCGATGCAGATGCCGATCTGCTCGCGCGGGCTGGCCCTGTCGAGGCCCAACGCCACGCAGAGCCGACGATAGGTCAGGCTGATGGAGGCGATCGGCCCCCGGTGCCGCAGGCACAGCGCCTGCTTGGGCGGAAGCTCGACCAACTCGACGTCGCCGCCGTCGATGGTTCGGGTGCCATCCGCGCCTGGCGCGGACCCGCCCGGCGGCTTCGCGAGATCGAACTGGCGCGTGCGGAATTCGCTCGGGCTGATGCCGGCAAAGCCCCGAAAGGCGCGGGCGAAGGCCTGGGGGCTGTCGTAGCCGACGCCGAGGGCGATGGCGGTCACGCTGTCGGCAGCATCCCTGAGCTGGAGCGCCGCCCGCGCCAGACGCAGGCGCTGGATGGTCTCGGCGACGCGCTCGCCGGTCAGGGCGCGGTAGATGCGATGGAAATGGAACGGCGAGAGATGGGCGACCGACGCCAGGCTCTCGACGCTGTGCTCGGCGCCGGGGTCGGCCAGGATGGCTTCGATCACCCGCGCAATCCGGCCGTTGTAGCTCTCTTCCGTGCTCGGCTTCATGGCGGGCGGACCATAGCCGTTTCGCCCCGACCACGCGGTGCACGGCTTGCTGTTTTTCGCCGGTCCGGCACCCGTGCGACGGCCTGCCCTCCAGGCCAAGGACGAATGCCGCCGGCGACCCGCCTCGGCGGTCCCGTCACCCTCCGAGGGCGGTCACTGCCGGAAGGCGTGGGCGAGGTCGTAGAGGCGCAGGGTCAGCTCGGTGTCGGAGCGGTCGGGGTCGGTGACGGCATAGAGCGCCGCCCGCCGCATCTCGACGGGGCTGGCGTCGGGATGGGATGCGGTCGCCTGGCGGAAAAGGTCGGACCGGTCGGGCGTCCGGCGCGCCAGCGCTTCCAGCGACAGCGAGATCTCTTCGATGCGCGTGTCCATGATGCGGTGATCCCCGGGAAAACCGCGCGAGGTTAGCCGGGCAGGCATGCGGAGGCAACCCGCGGCGGCGCGAAGACCGGCGGCGGCGACCGCGGGGATGCTATAGTGGGGCCGAGTCGCCTCCACGAGCCCCTGCCATGCCCGTCCGTGCCCTGCCCCGAGTGCTGATCGACCGCATCGCCGCCGGCGAGGTGGTGGAGCGGCCGGCGAGCGCGGTCAAGGAACTGGTCGAGAACGCCATCGATGCCGGCGCGACCCGCATCGAGGTGGTGACGGCCGGCGGGGGCCAGCGCCTGATCCGCATCGTCGACGACGGCAGCGGCATGAGCCCCGAGGATCTGGCGCTGGCGGTCGAGCGCCACGCCACCTCCAAGCTGCCCGGCGACGACCTCCTCGCCATCTCGACCCTCGGCTTCCGCGGCGAGGCCCTGCCCTCGATCGGCTCGGTGTCGCGGCTCGCCATCGCCACGCGGGCGGCCGGCGCCGAGCACGGCGTCGCCATCGAGGTCGACGCCGGCGCCAAGGGCGCGGTCAAGCCGGCGGCCCTGACCGCAGGCACCCGCGTCGAGGTGCGCGACCTGTTCCATGCCACGCCGGCCCGCCTCAAGTTCCTGAAGACCGAGCGCACCGAGGCCGCCGCCGTCGCCGACGTGGTCAAGCGCCTGGCCATGGCCCACCCCGACATCGCCTTCACCCTGGCGGGCGAGGACCACCAGCCCGTGACCTATGCGGCGACGGCGGATTTCGGCCAGCGCCTCGCCGCGGTGATCGGCGCCGACTTCGCCGACAATGCGGTGGCGATCGAGGCCGAGCGCGAGCGGGTGCGGCTCACCGGGCGGATCGGCCTGCCCACCTTCAACCGCGGCACAGGCCAGCACCAGTACCTCTTCGTCAACGGCCGGCCGGTGCGCGACAAGCTGCTCGTCGGGGCGGTGCGCGGCGCCTATGCCGACCATCTGCCGCGCGACCGCTTTCCGGTGCTGGCCCTGTTCCTGGAGCTGCCGCCGCGCGAGGTCGACGTCAACGTCCATCCGGCCAAGGCCGAGGTGCGCTTTCGCGACGGCGGCCTGGTGCGCGGCCTGATCGTCTCGGCGATCCGCGCCGCCCTCGAGCGCGAATCGGGCCGGGCGACCAGCAGCAACGGCACCGCGGCGCTCGGCCTGCTCGCCCGCAGCGCCGGCGCCGCCGTCCACCACGCCGCGCCGGCGGCGGCCTGGGACTGGCGCGCCTCGCCCGCGGCGCCGGCGGCGGCCCCCGGCTTCGGCGAGGTCGCACAGGCGGCGTTCGCGAGCCTCGCCATCCCGTCCGCCGATGCGCGTGCCGGCACGGCGCCGCCGGAGCCGGACGCGCTCGACCGGCCGCTCGGCGCGGCGCGGGCGCAGCTGCACGAGACCTATATCCTGGCCCAGACCCGCGACGGCGTGGTGCTGGTCGACCAGCACGCCGCGCACGAGCGCCTGGTCTATGAGCGGCTGAAGCGCGAGCGCGCCGCCTCGGGCGTCGCCGCGCAGATGCTGCTGATCCCGGAGGTGGTGGAGCTCGATCCCGCCGACGTGGAGCGGCTCGGCGCCAAGGCCGACGACCTCGCCAGCCTCGGGCTGGTGCTGGAGCCGTTCGGGCCCGGGGCGGTGCTGGTGCGCCAGACGCCGGCCGCGCTCGGCGACACCGACCCGGCCAGGCTGGTGCGCGACCTCGCCGACGGCTTCGCCGAATGGGGCTCGGAGATCGTGCTGGAGCGGCGGCTCGACCATGTCGCCGCCACCATGGCCTGCCACGGCTCGGTCAGGGCCGGGCGCCGCCTGCAGCCAGCCGAGATGAACGCGCTGCTGCGCGAAATGGAATCAACGCCCAATTCCGGCCAGTGCAACCACGGCCGGCCGACCTATGTGTCGCTGAAGCTCGCCGATCTCGAAGCCCTGTTCGGGCGGCGCTGAGGCGGTTTGAGCAGGACGTCCGCGTGTCGGACTGGGCGCGACGCCTGGGTCTTCCCTCCCCCTTGCGGGGAGGGATAAAGGGTGGGGGTCGCGGGCGTAGAACTCGACGCTTCAGGACCGAGCCGGCACTCACCGATGAAGAGCGCGCCTTATCCTGCAGCACCCCCACCCCTTACCCCTCCCCGCAAGGGAGAGGGGATTGGCTGACGTCGCGTTTGAAGCATTTACCCGGACGATGCCCGAGGCTCACTCGAACAGCTTCTGGTACCAAGCCTTCTTGGCCTCTTCCTCCGCCTCGGACGGCAGCGGCTCGTTGCCGCCGAGCGGCGCGGCGGCCGACGGCACGCGCAGGCCGGACGGCGGCTCGATCAGCGAGCGGCGCGGCGGCTCGACGCCGGGAACGAGCGGCGCGCTGTCCGAGGACTGGCCGAGCGCGGTCTTGCGGTTGAGCTCCACCGGGCTGACCGCGCGCGAAGCGTGATCATAGTCGTAATTGATCTGCGAGGGGGTGCGCTGGTCGCGGCTCGGCCCGTCGAGCACGCCGGCGGCCTGCTCCTCCGGCGTCAGGCGCTGGGCATTGCCCTCGCCGGGACCGCGGGTGAACTCTTCCTTGGCGAGCCTGGCGCGCTTCTTCTCGTCCGGGTCCTTGGGCCAGGACGGATCGGCCTGCGCCGGGTTGGCCGCGGGCTGGCGCATGTCGCGCTTGGGTGGAATCACCAGCGGCGCGCGCTCGGAATAGTTGATCTGCGGCGAGTCGTCGGTAAAACCGAGCACCTTGCCTATGAAGTTGCTGAGTTCCTGGGCCTGGGCGGTTCCGCCGAAGGAAACCGTCGACGCCAGAGCGCCGGCCACGATCAGAACTCGCAAGGTGGTTGTCTGCATATCAACCTCAAAAGCTGGAGACGCCCCTTCAAGCTGCGCCTGGCCGCCCCTTGCCCAAGACCGCTTCATACAGGAGGAGCGCCACGCCCGCAACGATGGCGACGTCGGCGAGGTTGAAGACGTACCAGCTGAAGCTGCCGACATGGAAGTGAAAGAAGTCGGCGACATAGCCATAGGCGGCGCGGTCGATGGCGTTGCCGACGGCGCCGCCGATGATCAGGCCGAGCGCCACCGCGCTGATTCGCGTCTCGGTCCGGGCGAGCCAGACCGACAGCAGCGCCACCGCCAGCACCGTGAACACCACCAGCGCCCAGCGGCCGACGGCGCTGTCCTGCTGGAACAACCCATAGGAGACGCCGTAATTGCGCACCAGGATCACTTCGAAGAACGAGGTCAGCTCGACGGGCGGGCGGTCGGCGATGTCGAAGACGAACAGCGTCCACAGCTTCTGCGCCTGATCGATCACGGCGGCGAGGACCGCGACCGTGAAGCCGAGCGCGGTGAGAGGTCCGCGGAAGAGGGATGTCATGGGATCAAAGGCTCTCCGCGGCCTGCCATTCGCGCATGGCCTGCGCGTCGCGGGGGGTGATGTCGGGAAATGCCGGATCGGCCGTGGCCGGATCGAAATATTTCCACGACCGGGCGCATTTGCGTCCCTGCGCCCGCGCCGGCACCACGGCGATGCCGTCGACCCCCTCGAGCCGGAAGGCCTCCGCCGGCCCCTCGCCGGGCACGATGCTCAACGCGGAGACGATGCAGACCTCGTCGAAGGGCACGCTCTCGATCACCGCCCGCGTCGCCGGATCGGCGATGGCGACGACCGGCGCGGCCTCGAGCGAGGAGCCGATGCGCTTGGCCGCCCGCTCCACTTCGAGCGCGCCGGTGACGACGCGGCGCACGCGCTTGATCGTCTCCCAGCGCTCGGCCAGGGCATCGTCGCGCCAGGCGGCCGGCACATCCGGGAAAGTCTCAAGGTGCACTGAAGCTTCCGCGCCGTAGCGCTCGGTCCAGGCCTCGTCCGCGGTGAAGGCCAGCACCGGCGCCAGCCAGGCGGCGAGGCAGGCGAACAGCCGGTCGACCACGGCGAGCGCCGCCCGGCGCTTCGGCGAGGAGGCGGGATCGCAGTAGAGCGCGTCCTTGCGGATGTCGAAATAGAAGGCCGACAGGTCCGAGGTCATGAAGGCCGAGACGGCGGCGAGCACGCGCTTGTAGTCGTAGGCGGCATAGGCCTCGCGCACCAGGACGTCGAGCTCGGCCAGGCGGTGCAGCATCAGCCGCTCCAGCTCGAAGGGCTGCAGCGCCGCGATGTCGAGCGCCTCGCCCGGCCGGTGATGGGCGAGCGTGCCCAGCATCCAGCGGATGGTGTTGCGCAGCTTGCGATAGGTCTCCTCGACGGTCTTGAGGATCTCCGGGCCGATGCGCTGGTCGTCCCAATAGTCGGTGGTCGCCACCCACAGGCGCAGGATGTCGGCGCCGGAGCGCTTGATCACGTCCTGCGGCGCCACGGTGTTGCCGATCGACTTCGACATCTTGCGGCCCTGCTCGTCGAGCGTGAAGCCGTGGGTCACCACCACGTCGAACGGCGCGCGGCCGCGCGTGCCGCAGCTCTCCAGCAGGGACGAGTGGAACCAGCCGCGATGCTGGTCGGAGCCCTCCAGGTACATCACCGTGTCGCCGCCGCCGTCGACCTTGCGGCGGATGCCGGCGAGGCCGGGGAAGTGCCGGGGATCCTCCAGGGTGAAGGCATGGGTGGAGCCGGAATCGAACCAGACGTCGAGGATGTCGTCGACCTTCTTCCACTCCGCCGGATCGTAGCCGTTGCCGAGGAAGCGCTCGGCCGCGCCGGGCTGATACCAGGCGTCGGCGCCCTCGGCCTCGAAGGCGTCGGCGATGCGGCGGTTGACCGCCTCGTCCTTGAGGATGGTGCCGTCGTCGCGGGCGAACACGGCGATCGGCACGCCCCAGGCGCGCTGGCGCGACACCACCCAGTCCGGCCGGTTGGCGATCATGCCCGTGATGCGGTTCTCGCCGCTCGCCGGCACCCACTGCGTCTCGGCGATGGCGGTCAGGGCCCGTCCGCGCAGCGTGGTGCCGTCGCCGAGCCCCTTGTCCATGGCGATGAACCATTGCGGGGTGTTGCGGAAGATCACCGGTTTGCGCGAGCGCCAGCTATGGGGATACTGGTGCTTGAGCCGGCCGCGCGCCACCAGGGCGCCGGCCGCCGCCAGCGCCTCGATCACCGCCTTGTTGGCGTCGCCGGTCTCGCCCTTGTCGGTGATGACGCGCCGGGCATGGCCGCCGGTCGCGGCCGGGCCGAAGCCGGGGGCCTCGTCGGTGTAGAAGCCGTCGCCGTCGACGGTGTAGGGGATGCGCGTGTCGATGCCGCGCGCGGCGAGCTCGCGCCCGTTCGCCATCCAGACGTCGAAGTCCTCGCGGCCATGGCCGGGCGCGGTGTGGACGAAGCCGGTGCCGGCCTCGTCGGTGACGTGCTCGCCGTCGAGAAGCGGCACGGCGAAGCCGTAGCCGCCGCCGAAGCCGCTGAGGGGATGGGCGCAGGAAAGGCCCGCGAGCGCGGCGGCGCTCACGTCGGCCAGGCGCTCGAAGGCCTCGACCTTGGCGGCCTTGAACACCTCGGCGGCGAGCTTGTCGGCCAGCACATAGGTGGCACCGACCCTGGCCCAATTGCCGTCCGGGGCAGCGGTGACGCGGTAGAGGCCGTAGGCGACGCGGCTGGAATAGGCGATCGCCCGGTTGCCGGGGATGGTCCAGGGCGTGGTGGTCCAGATCACCACCGAGGCCGCGGCGAGATCGCCGGCCGCGCCGGCCGTCACCGGGAAGGCCGCCCAGATCATGTCGCTGACGTGGTCGTGATACTCGATCTCGGCCTCGGCCAGCGAGGTCTTCTCCACCACGCTCCACATCACCGGCTTGGAGCCGCGATAGAGCTGGTCGGTCAGGGCGAAGGCCATGAGCTCGCGGGCGATCTGCGCCTCGGCCGCGTAGGTCATGGTGAGGTAGGGATGGGCCCAGTCGCCCTCCACGCCCAGGCGCTTGAACTCCTCGCGCTGCACGTCGACCCAGTGCTCGGCGAAGGCGCGGCATTCCCGCCGGAACTCGACCAGCGGCACCTCGTCCTTGTTGCGGCCCTTGGCGCGGTACTGCTCCTCGATCTTCCACTCGATCGGCAGGCCGTGGCAGTCCCAGCCCGGCACGTAGTTGCTGTCGAAGCCCAGCATCTGCTGCGAGCGGGTGACGAGGTCCTTCAGGATCTTGTTGAGGGCATGGCCGATATGGATGTTGCCGTTGGCATAGGGCGGCCCGTCGTGCAGCACGAATTTCGGCCGGCCGGCCGCGCTTTCGCGCAGGCGGCGGTAGAGGTCGCCCTTCTGCCAGCGCGCCAGGATCTCCGGCTCCTTCTGCGGGAGGCCGGCACGCATCGGGAACTCGGTCCTGGGCAGGAACAGCGTCCTGGAATAGTCGAAGCCCTCGTCGACAGGGGCGTTGGAGGCGGTCATCGATGATCGTCCGTCGTGCGGATGGGGAAAGGCGGCGCGAGCCCGGACCTTCCGCGGGGCTCAGGCGAGCCCGCGCGCGGAAGCCGGGACGGTAATTCGGGATATGCGCCGCAAAATCGTCATGCCCGCCTCATAGCAGGCGGGCGGGCCGGGATAAAGCGTGAAAGGGCGTGTGGGGCTCGCCGGCCTGCGCCGCCGTGGGGACAGCTCCACCCGCGCCGTCATGGCCGGGCTTGTCCCGGCCATCCCTAGCGAAATCGAATTCGATTTCGCGGGGAACGCAACTGCGGCCTTCTCGCCGCGGCCGGAGGTCGTTCCTGCACCGCCGATGGTCGCGTGGATGGCCGGGACAAGCCCGGCCATGACGGAGAGGTTCCGGCGAGACACAGGCAGCATCAGCCCGCCGTCAGCGCCCGCGCCAGCCGGCTGTCCTCGTTCATACGGGCGACGAGGTCATCGACCGAGGCGAATTTCTGCTCGCCGCGGATCCAGCCGACGAAGGCGACCTCGATGGTCTTGCCGTAGAGGTCGCCGTCGAAGTCGAACAGGAAGGTTTCCAGGAGCGGCGCGCCGTTGTCGAAGGTCGGCCGCCGTCCGAAGCTGGCGACGCCCGGACGGACGACGCCGTCGACCGTGGCGCGCACGGCATAGATGCCGAAGCGCAGGGCGCATTGCGGGTCGAGCTGCATGTTGGCGGTGGGGAAGCCGAGGAGGCGGCCGCGCTTGTGGCCGTGCTCGACCGTGCCGAGCACCGACCATTCGCGGCCGAGCATGCGGTTGGCGCCGGCGACGTCGCCCTCGGCGAGCATGGTGCGGATGGCGGACGAGGAGATCGCCCGGCCGTCCTCCGACAGCGGCGCGACGATGGCGATGTCGAGCCCGAGCGAGCGGCCGTGATGCACCAGAAACTCCGGCGTGCCGCGCCGGTCCTTGCCGAAATGGAAGTCGTAGCCGACGGCGATGGCGTGGGCCTTGAGGCGCCCCACCACCAGCTCCTCCAGGAAGGCTTCGGCGGTGATGCCGGCGAAGGCGCGGTCGAAGGTCATGGTGACGGCGGCGGCGAGGCCGGCGCGCTCCAGGAGCAAGAGCTTCATGGCCGGCGGCGTCAGGCGGAACAGCGGCACGTCCGGGCGGAAGACGCTGCGCGGATGCGGCTCGAAGGTCAGGGCGATCGCCGGCCGGCCCTTGGCCAGCGCCTCCGCCGCCTCGATCACCGCGAGATGGCCGCGGTGCACCCCGTCGAAATTGCCGATGGCGACGGCTGCGCCGATGAGATGGTCGGGAAGCCCGGCCGGGTCGTCGAAGGTCTGGAAGGGCATGCGGGCAGTCTGGTTTCTAGAGGCGGCACCGTGACGGGCGCTCGCGGCCGCGTCAAGGCAGGCGCCGGAGGATTGCGTTAACCCGATCTTCAAGGGGCGACAGTAGCGTCATGTCCGGTTCGGACCCCCGCCCCACGGGCAAGGCGGGCGATCTCCGATCGGCAGCAGGCGTATCGTGCAGCGCTCCAGAGGGGGCCGGGAGCAGGGGTGATGGCAGTAGACCTTTCGATGCCGATCCTGGTGGTCGACGATTACCAGACCATGATCCGCATCATCCGCAACCTGTTGAAGCAGCTCGGCTTCGAGGATGTGGACGACGCCTCCGACGGCTCGGCGGCCCTGAACAAGCTCAAGGCCAAGAAGTACGGCCTGGTCATCTCCGACTGGAACATGGAGCCGATGACCGGCTACGAGCTGCTGCGCGAGGTGCGCTCCGACGACCAGCTGAGATCCACCCCATTCATCATGGTCACCGCCGAATCGAAGACCGAGAACGTCATCGCCGCCAAGAAGGCCGGCGTGAACAACTACATCGTCAAGCCGTTCAACGCCCAGACGCTCAAGTCGAAGATCGACGCCGTCTTCGGCGCCTGAGACGGCGATGGCCGCGGCGGACGATACGACAAAGCCCGGCACCGGGCGGGGGGAAGGAATGTCGGCAGCGGAGAGCGTCCATTTCGAGCGCGTCATCGCCTATCTTCGCGAACGCCGCGAAAAGGAAGTCTCTCTCACCGACGTCGTGGCGCTGGCCGAGATCACCGCCGAGAGCTTCACCGCCTTCTTCCAGGCGATGGACACGGCGATCTATCGCGAGCTGCGCGAGATCGCCAACTACATCACCACCATGAAGGCGGAGATCGGGGCGCTGCAGGCCAACGACCTGAAGTCGCGCCGCATCCCGGCCGCCGGCCGCGAGCTCGACCTGATCGTGCAGTCGACGGCGGAGGCCACCAACACGATCATGGAATGCGCCGAGGCGATCATGGCCGCCGACGCCTCCGACGCGCAGGCCTACAAGGCCTTCGTCGACGACAAGATGATCCTCCTGTTCGAGGCCTGCTCCTTCCAGGACATCACCGGCCAGCGCGTTCGCAAGGTGGTCGACACGCTGCAGCAGATCGAGGCGCGCGTCACCCGCTTCGCCCAGGCCATCAACGCCAGGGATGCGGCCGGCTATGCCGACGAGGCCGAACGCCGGCGCGAGGAGCGAGCCAGGGCGCTGCTGCTGCACGGCCCGCAGGCGCGCTCGGAGGCGAGCTCCCAGGACGCCATCGACGCCCTCTTCACCTGAAGCCCCTACCAGACGAGGTGCGGCATCGCCCAGTCCGGCGCCACCCCCTGCTCCGCCAGGAAGGTGCGCAGCGCCGCCTCGTCGAGCGCGGCGCCGTGGCCGGCCTCGAGCGCATGGATGCCGCCGGTGACGAACAGCGCGCCGCAGCCGATGGCGGCGGCGCCGGCAAGGTCGGTGCGCACGGAATCGCCGATCGCCAGCACCCGGCCGGGCTCGACCCGGCGCCCCAGCGCCGTCTCCACCACCGCGAAGCCGGCATCGTAGATCGGCCTGTGCGGCTTGCCGCAGGTGACGACCGGGCCGCCGAGCGTCTCATAGGCGTCGGCGATGGCGCCGGCGCAATAGATCATGGTGCCGCCGCGCTCGACCACCAGGTCGGGATTGGCGCAGATCATCGGCACGCCGCGGGCGAGGAAGCGGCGCAGCATCGGCAGATAGGTCTCGGGCGTCTCCACCGTGTCGTCGAACAGGCCGGTGCAGACGATCACCTCGGCCGCCTCCTCGCCGGCGAAGCGGATGTCGTGGCCCTCGAACAGCGGCCGGTCGCGCTCCGGCCCGAGATGGAACAGCGCCTTGCCGGCCTGCGCCGCCACGTGGCTGCGCGCCACGTCGCCCGACGTGACGATGGCGTCCCAGGCCCGGCGCGGCAGGCCGAGGCGGTCGAGCTGCGGGGCCACGCTCCCGGCGGGGCGCGGCGCGTTCGACACCAGCACCACCACGCCGCCCCGGTCGCGGAAGGCGGCCAGCGCCTCGGCCACGCCGGAGAACAGGGCGTGGCCGTTGTGGACCACGCCCCAGATGTCGCAGAACAGGGCGTCGTAGGCGCCGGCGACCTCGCCGAGGCCGGTGATGATGCGGGTCATGATCATGCGTCCGATGGGGGCGGCTTCACAGCCGCTCGGGCCGGCCGACTGCGGTGACGAAGGGCTTGCCCTCGCCGAACAGGCGCCGGCCGGCGGCCCGGACCTCCTCCGGCGTCACCGCCTCGACCAGGGCGTTGCGCCGCTCGATATAGTCGCTGCCCAGGCCCTCGAGCTGGATATGGGTGAGCTGGTTGGCGATCTTGGCCGAGGTGTCGAAGCGCAGGGCGTAGGAGCCGGTGATGTAGCTCTTGGCGTTCTCCAGCTCGTCGGCGGTCGGGCCCTGCGCGGCCATCTCCGCCATCTCCGCCTCGATGATCGCCAGGCTCTCGGCCGCGCGGTCGTTGCTGGTGGCGACGCCGCCCGCGACATAGGCCGAATGCTGGAAGCAGGCGAGCTGGGTGGAGACGGAATAGGCCAGGCCCTTCTCCTCCCGCACCTTCTGGAACAGGCGCGAGGAGAAGGAGCCGCCGCCGAGAATATGGTTGGCGATATAGGCGGCCATGTAGTCGGGATCGCTGCGCTTGACGCCGGGCGTGGCGAGCTGCAGCACGGTCTGCGGCACGTCGAGGTCGATCAGCCGGCGATCGGTCGCGACGGCGGGCGCCACCTCCGCCACCGGGCTGAGCCCGGCCCGCGCCGGCAGGGCTGCGAAGACGGTGTCCAGCATGGCCGCCGCGTCCGCGGCCGTGATGGCGCCGACGATCGACACCACCAGATTGTCCCGGGCGAACAGCCTGGCGTGATGGACGGCGATCTCCTCGCGCGAGGCGGCGCCGATGCTCTCCAGCGTGCCGTGCGGCCAGCTGCCGTAGGGGTGGCCGGGATAGAGCGCCGCCGTGAAGGCGCGGGAGGCGATGCTGTGCGGGTCGGAGGCCTCGCGGCGCAGATTGGCCAGCATGCCCTGGCGGATGCGCTCGACCGGGTCGGGGTCGAAGCGCGGCACGGTGACGGCGAGGCGCGTGAGGTCGAAGGCCTCGGCCCGCCCGCCGGCCAGGGTGCGCAGCGAGCCCGCCATATAGTCGCGGCCGGCATGGAACGACAATTCGACCGCATTCTCCTCGATGCGGAGCTGGAAGGCCTGGTCATCGAGCGGGCCGGCGCCCTCGTCGAGCAGCGAGGTCATCATCTGGCCGAGGCCGGGCCGCTCCGGCGGGTCCTGGGCGGCTCCGCCGCGGAAGGCGAAGTCGACGGCGACGATCGGGACCGCGTAGTCCTCGACCAGCCAGGCCTCGATGCCGTTGGGAGAATGGATGCGCTGGACCATGATGTTTCCGAATGAGGAGGGCCATTCGGCGGTCGTGACCACCGAACGGTGGTCGTGACCGCCGGTGCGGAGAGGGATCAGTCCGCGCCTTCGAGCAGGCCGACGACCGAGCGCGCCTCGGCGAGGTGGCGGCGCGCCGCCTCGCGCACGGCATCCGGCGTGATCGCGGCGATGCGGGCCGGCCAGGCCTGCAGGTCGGCGACCGTGCCGCCGACCGCCAGGGTCGAGCCGAAATAGCGCGCCAGCGAGGACTGGCTGTCGCGGGCATAGATGGCTTCGGCCACCAGGCGCGTCTTGGCGCGGTCGAGCTCCGCCTCGCCGATGCCCTTCTCGGCGAGCTCGGCGATGACGGCTGAGATCGCCGCCTCGACGGTGGCGAAGCTGACACCGGGCAGCGGCGCGGCCCAGACGGCGAAGCGCGACTCGTCGACCGCGGTGCCGCCATACCAGGCGGCGGCCGAGGCGGTGATCTTCTGCTCCGCCACCAGGGCGCGATAGAGGCGCGACACCGAGCCGCCGCCGAGCACCTGGGCGAGGAGGTCGAGGGCATGGGCCTCGCCGTCGTTGGCCGTGCGATAGGAGGGCACGCGCCAATGGCGCTGCAGCATGGGCTGCTCCACCCGGGGATCGGCCAGGCTGACGCGGCGGTCGGCCCGCTGCGGCGGCTCCTGCGGGCGCAGGCGCGGCGGCGGCTCGGCCCGGCGCGCCAACCGGCCGTAGCTGTCCTCGGCCAGGGCGCGCACCTCCTCGGCCGTGACGTCGCCGGCGACCACCAGGATGGCGTTGTTGGGGGTGTAGAACCGGTCGTGGAACGCGACGGCGTCCTGTCGCGTCAGGCCCTTGATCTCCTCCTCCCAGCCGATGATCGGCGTGCCGTAGGGATGGTGGGTGAACAGGGTCGCGGCCACCTCCTCGCCGAGCTGGGAATCGGGGTCGTTGTCGACCCGCATCTTGCGCTCCTCCAGGACGACGCTGCGCTCGGGGTCGACGACGGCGTCGGAGAGCGCCAGCCCGGCCATGCGGTCGGCCTCGAAGCCCATCATCGTGCCGAGATGCGGGCGGGCGACGCGCTGGAAATAGGCGGTGTAGTCGTAGGAGGTGAAGGCGTTCTCCTGGCCGCCGAGCCGGGCGACTTCCCTGGAGAAGCCGCCGGGTTGCTTCTCGGTGCCCTTGAACATGAGATGCTCGAGGAAGTGGGCGATGCCGGACTTGCCCATCGGCTCGTCGGCGCCGCCCACCCGGTACCAGACCATGTGGGTGACGACCGGAGCGCGCCGGTCGGGGATGACCACCACGTCGAGCCCGTTGGCGAGCGTGAAATGCGCGATCTCCGGCCCGGTGGCGGCGGACGCGGCGTCGAGGCCGGGGATGAGCGAGGACAGCATGGGCGGGTCCGTGATGGCGGGACGCCCCCGCTTCGGGCGGGGACGCGGTGATGGCCCCAATATGGTCGAAGTGCGGCACTTGCAACAGGGGTGTGACGGAGAGCCTTGGCGCGGGGGCGCGCAACCGTGGCCTCAGCCCTCGCCCACGCCCCCCGCGCGGCACAGAATCGTCAGCCGCGTCTCGCCGTAGTCGCGGCTCTCCGCCGGCACGAAGCCGGCGGCCGATATCTCGACCTCGGCCGCCTCCTCGACGACACAGAGCGCGCCGGGGGCGAGCCAGCCGCCGGCAGCGAGGCTTTCGAGGGCCTTCGGCGCGAGATCGCGCCGATAGGGCGGATCGAGGAAGGCGAGCGAGAAGGGCTCGATCGGGCCGATGGCGCCGAGCCTGGTGGCGTCGCGGCGGAACAGCCGCGTGCGCCCGCCGAGGCCCATCGCGTCGATATTGGCGCGGATCAGGCCGCGGGCCTCGGCGCCGTCGTCGACGAAGACGGCGAAGCGGGCGCCGCGCGACAGCGCCTCGAGGCCGAGCGCGCCCGTGCCGGCGAAGAGGTCGATGACCCGCGCCTCGCGCACCGGATCGTCATAGGCATGGACCAGGATGTTGAACAGCGTCTCGCGCAGGCGGTCCGAGGTCGGGCGGATGGCGTCCGACCTCGGCGTGGCGAGCTGCTTGCCGCGGAATTGCCCGGCGACGATGCGCATGGTGCGTCAGGCGTCGCGCGGCCGCCTGGGCTTGCCCGGGCGAGGCCCCTTGCCGCCGCCGGGCTTGCCGTGGACCCCGCCTTCGTCGCGATCCCGAAACGGAGCACGTGGCTTGAACGGACGCTCGCTGCCCCCGTCGCGATCCCGGAAGGATGCGCGCGGCTTGAACGGACGGGCGCTGCCCTCGTCGCGGTCCCGGAACGAAGTCCGCGGCTTGAACGGGCGCTCGCCGCTCTCGTCGCGATCCCGGGCCGGAGCCCGCGGCTTGAACGGACGGGCGCCGCCCTCGTCACGGTCCCGGAACGAAGCTCGCGGCTTGGATGGACGCTCGCCGCCTTCGTCACGGTCGCGGAAGGACGCTCGCGGCTTGAACGGACGGGCGCTGCCCTCGTCGCGGTCCCGGAACGAAGCCCGAGGCTTGAACGGGCGCTCGCCGCCCTCGTCCCGGTCCCGGGCCGGAGCCCGCGGCTTGAACGGACGGGCGCTGCCCTCGTCGCGGTCCCGGAACGAAGCCCGAGGCTTGAACGGGCGCTCGCCGCCCTCGTCGCGGTCCCGGAACGAAGCCCGAGGCTTGAACGGGCGCTCGCCGCCCTCGTCGCGATCCCGGAAGGACGTCCGCGGCTTGAAGGGACGGGCGCCGCCCTCGTCGCGGTCCCGGAACGAAGCCCGCGGCTTGAACGGGCGCTCGCCGCCCTCGCCCTGATCCCGGGCCGAGGGACGCGGCCGGCGCGCCGGCTTTTCCTCCTCGACATCGGCAAGGCGCTGCACCAGCACCCGGCGGCCGCGGCGGTCCTCGATCAGGCTGCCGCGCATGACGCGCTCGGTCTCGCCCTCGCCGGCTTCGATGCGCAGGCCGCGGCGGCGCTCCTTGCGTGTCGTCGCGGCGGCGACGGGCGCCTCGGCCGGCCGCTCGAACACGGGAGCATCGAACACGCATTCCGCCTCGGCGACGAGGTCGGCGCCGAGCTGATCCTGCAAGACACGCGTCTTGATCTCCTCGACCGCCCCCTCCGCCAGCTCGCCGAGCTGGAACGGGCCGTAGGACACGCGGATCAGCCGGTTGACCTCCAGGCCGATCGAGGCGAGGACGTTCCTGACCTCGCGGTTCTTGCCTTCGCGCACGCCGAGCGTCAGCCAGGAATTGCTGCCCTGCTCCTTGTCCAGCCGGGCTTCCACCGGGCCGTACTCGACGCCGTCCACCGTCACGCCCTTGAAGAGCTCGTCGAGCACGGACTGGTCGGTCTCGCCATGGGCGCGCACGCGGTAGCGGCGCATCCAGCCGGTCTTGGGCAGCTCCAGCAGGCGCGCCAGGCCGCCGTCGTTGGTGAGCAGCAACAGGCCCTCGGTGTTGATGTCGAGCCGGCCGACCGACATCACCCGCGGCAGGCCGGCCGGCAGGCTCTCGAACACGGTGGGGCGGCCCTCCGGATCCTTCTCGGTGGTCATCAGGCCGCGCGGCTTGTGGTAGAGCCAGAGGCGGGTGCGCTCGCGCTGCGGCAGCGGCTTGCCGTCGATGGTGATGCGGTCCTGCGCCGTGACGTTGCGGGCGGCGCTGGTCAGGACCTCGCCGTTGACGGCGACGCGGCCTTCCTCGATCCAGGTCTCGACGTCGCGGCGCGAGCCGAGGCCGGCGCGGGCCACCACCTTGGCGACGCGGTCGCCCTCATAGCCGCTCTCGGCCGGCACCGGCGCCGGCGCGTCGGCGGCTTCGGCCACGACCGGGCGCTTGCCGGGCCGGGGCGGTCGCTCGCTCCGGCCGGGCGGCCGGCGCTCGCGGCGGTCCTCGAAGCGCGGCTCGAAGGCCCGGCGCGGCCCACGCTCATCCTCGGCCACCTCGAAGCGGCTGCGGAACGGACGGCCGCGCTCGTGATCGCGGCCGGCATCCTCGTCGCGGGAATGGCCGCCGCCGCGGCGATGCTCGTCGACCGGGCGCTCGCCCGACCGGTCCTCGCGCTGGAAGGATCGGAACGGGCGATGCGGCCCCTCGCCGCCCCGCTCGATCCGCTCCATGCGCGGGCGACGGTCGTCGTCTGACGGACGGGCGGGCGCGCGGTCGCGGAAGGCGCGCCGCGGCGGCTCGCCATCCTCGCGGCTGCGGTAGGGCGGACGCGGCTTGCCGGGACGCTCCTCCTCCCGGCGGTCGCGGAAGGAGGCACGCGGCCCGGAGCGGCGCTCCTCGCCGGCCTCGTCCCGCTGACGGACGGGGCGCTGCGGCCGCGCATCGTCGGCGGCGCGAACCGTGCCCCGGCGCACCGGCCTGCCCTCGCCCGCCGCGTCGCGGTCGCGGTGGGAGGGACGCTCGTCGGCAGCCGGGCCGCGGTCGCGGTAGGAGCGGCGCGGCGGCGCATCGCCGTCGGCGCGGGGCCGGCGGAAGCTGCCGGAGGGGCGCTCGGCATCGGCCGGCGGGCGGGGCCCACGCGGGGGCTTGCGGCCGTCGCCGCCGGATCGTTTATCACTGGGCATGAGAAGCTCTTAGCAGAACGGCCGGCGCGGTGCGAGATGAAGCGATCGATGATGGACGTGGCGATCGAGGAGGCACGCGCGGCCGCCGGTCGCGGGGAGGTACCCGTCGGCGCGGTCGCCGTCAAGGACGGCATGGTGCTGGCGCGGGCCGGCAACCGCACGCTGGAGCTGGCCGATCCCACCGCCCATGCCGAGATGCTGGCGATCCGGGCGGCCTGCGCCGCGCTGGGATCGCAGCGCCTTCCCGGCGTCGACCTCTACGTGACGCTGGAGCCCTGCCCGATGTGCGCGGCGGCGATCTCCTTCGCGCGCATCCGGCGGCTCTATTTCGGCGCGGCCGACGAGAAGGGCGGCGCCGTGGAGAACGGCGTGCGCTTCTACGCCTCGCCCACCTGCCACCACCGCCCCGAGGTCTATTCCGGCATCGGCGAGACCGAGGCGGCGGCGCTGCTCAGGGATTTCTTCCGGGACCGGCGCTGACCGGCGCGGACGCCGGCAGCCCGGTGCGCTCCTGCGCCGTCACGCGCCGCGCCAGCAGGCGCCAGGCGGAGGGCCGCGGCGGCTCGGCGGCCGGCGGGTCCGCCGCCTTCTCGCGGAAGCGGTCGATCGCCCGGTAGAGCGCGGCCTCGCCCAGGGTGCGCGGTCCGGGATCGGGCGGGGCCGCATCCGGCGGCTTCGGCTCCTCCGCCGCGAGGTCGGCGCGCACAGGGCGTGGCGGGGCGAAGACGTCGCCCTGGCCGAGCCTGAGGTCGAAATCGAGCAGGTCGACCACCGTGGCCTCGCTGTCGACGCCGTCGGCGATCAGCTCCAGGCCGTGCCGGGCGAGCAGGCCGGCCAGATCCTCGACGCGGATGCCGAGGCCGGCTTCCGCCTGCGCCAGCAGCGCGGCGGCCGGCACCTTGACGAAGCGGATGCCCCGCTCGGCCAGGGCCTGCGGGTCGAAGCGCAGGTCGTGCGTCTCGTCCATCGACAGGCGATAGCCAACGGCGGCGAGCCCGCGCAGCCGGGCCGCCTGCGTCTCGTCGAGCGCCTCGAAGGCGGACTGGCCGAGCTCGAAGACGAGCTGCGGCACGAGCTCGGGCGCCGACCGGGCGAAGGCGGCGGCCTCGTCGAGGAACGGCCTGTCCGTCAGCGAGCGCGGCGACAGGTTGACCACCAGCGCCAGCTCGCGATTGCGGCTGGCGAGGCGGCGGACGATCTGGCGGCCATGCAGGAACTGGTGGCGATCGAAGGCGCCGGCGCGCCCGAGCGCCTCGAGGGCCGGCATGAACTCCGGCTGGGCCAGGAGGCGGCCGTCGGCGAGCCGGATCCGTGGCAGGGCCTCGTAGAGGCGCGGCTTGCGCTGCGGCAAGGTCACCACCGGCTGGAGATGCGCCTCGATGCGCCCGGCCTCGACCGCCTCGGCCAGCGCGCGGAGGAAGGCCGGGTCGACGGGCTCCGGCTCCTCGGGCTCCACCGTCTCGAGATCCGGCTCTTCCAACTGCTGTCGGGGTGCGGACGGTTGCGGCGCTGGCGCAAGCCGCGCCGGCGCAAACACGGGCGGCGCCGGCACGACCGGCCGCGGTGGCGGCGCGAACACCGGCGGGTCCGGGATCGCCGGACGCGGCGTGGACGCGGCGGGCTCCGGCGCCTCCGCATCCGGCTGGGCGGGGGCGAAGCGCTCGACGGCGCGCGTCATCAGCTCGGCCAGGGTGCCGAGCCGCGTCTCCTGCACCGCCTGGCTCTCGGCGAGGTCCTTGACCAGGGCGCCGAGGGCGGCGATCTCCTCGGCCGAGGGGCCGGCGCCGCGCGACACCGCGAGCTCCAGCACCTTGAGGCGGGCCTCCACCTGCTCCAGCCGCCGGCGCATCACGCCGTGGCTGGCATGGTCGGCCTTCGCCATGACCGTCTGGACCAGGCGCCGGTCGCGCGCGGCGACCGCCTGGCGCGTCACCATCGCCAGGGAAAACAGGCCGATGCCGATCGCCGCCGCCAGCCAGGCCGGCGTCTGCCCCCCGGCGAACAGCCCCGCCGCGATGCCCATGGCGATGAGCGCCATGCACAGCGGGAGGAGGAGGGAGGCGAGGCGCGACATCGAGGCTCCGGAGGCCGCATGGCGCGGCGATGCATGGTCGCCGAATCATGCCGACTGACCGGATGATTCGCACGGGCGGCACGCCAGAGCGACCGCCGTCGGCGGCTTTTCCGCTGGAATGGATGTGGAGAGCCGGCCATGGCGCTTCAACCCGGCGGCCTCCGGCACTATCCCTTGCTGCAGGGACAGAGGCACGAGAGATGCAGTCGCTGACGCCGCTCCTGACCATCGCCGGCCTGTGGACCGTCGCCGCGGTGACGCCGGGCCCGAACTTCCTCCTGACGATCCGCCTTGCCGCCGCCCGGTCCCGCGCCGCCGGCCTGGCGGCGGTCGCCGGCATCGGCGTGGCCACGGCGGTCTGGGGCCTGGCCGGGCTTCTGGGCGTGCACGCCCTCTTCGCCGCAGCCCCGTGGCTCTACTGGGCCTTGAAGACGGCGGGCGCGGCCTATCTCGTCGTCCTCGGCCTCACGATGCTGGCGAACAGCCGGCGCCGGGACGTGGCTCCCGCCGCGGCGCAGCCGGCGCGCGGCGTCCGCGCCAGTGCCGCCTTCCGGCTGGGCCTCGTCACCAGCCTGGCCAATCCCAAGTCGGCCCTGTCGGTGGCCAGCATGTTCACGGCAGCGCTGCCCGCGCAGCCCTCGATGCTGCTTGGGGCCTGCGCCATCGTCCTGATGGTGGCGATCTCGACGCTGTGGTACGCCGGCCTCGCCTATGTCTTCACGCTGGGCGTGATGACCGCCGGCTATGCCAGGCTGCGCCACTGGCTCGACCGGGCAGCCGGCGCGCTGTTCGTGGCGCTGGGGATGCGGCTCGCGCTCGACCGGGCCTGAGCGGCCTCGGCCTGGCTCTACGAGCGTGCACGGAGGCTGGAGCGCAACCCATGCCCGACCCGATCCTGGCCCCTCTCGTGCAGGCCCTGTCGGACGTCGACGGCCTCGTCGCCGTCGCGCTCGGAGGGTCGCGGGCGCGGGGAACGGCGCGGCCGGACTCCGACTACGACATCGGCCTCTACTACGATGCCGCGGCGCCGCTCGACACGGCCCGGCTGCTGGCAGCGGTCCGGCCGCTGGTCGATGCTCCCACGGCAGCGGCCGTGACGCCGCTGGGGGAATGGGGCCCCTGGATCAACGGCGGGGCCTGGCTCGCCATGTCCGGGCACAAGGTCGATCTGCTCTATCGCGACCTCGATCAGGTCGGCGCCGTGATCGCCGACTGCCGGGACGGACGGATCGCCATGCACTACCAGCCCGGCCATCCCCACGGGTTCTGTTCCGCCATCTGGATGGGCGAGGCCGCGTTGTGCCGGCCGCTCTTCGATCCCAGGGGCCGGATCGCCGCTCTCAAGGCGCTGACGTCGCCCTATCCCGACGCCCTGCGGCAAGCCTTGATCGCCCGGTTCCACTGGGAGGTCCGTTTCAGCATCGACAATGCCGAGACCGCGCTTGCCCGCGAGGAGCGGACTCACATTGCCGGCTGCGCCTATCGGGCGCTGTCCTGCCTGGCCCAGGTGCTGTTTGCCGTGAACGGCCGCTACCTCATCAACGAAAAGGGCGCGTTTGCCGAAGCCGCGACCCTGCCCGCCACGATCGCAGGCGCCGCTGCAGCCGGCGCCGAGGTCTGGGGGGCCATCGGCACGCGCGACTTCGGCTCGGCGATCCGGCGCCTGCGGACACTGGCGGAGGGGCTCGATGCCCTCGTGGCGTCCTCGGCCGAGCCGCCGCCGGCGGCTTGAGATCGCACCACGGTTCTCGCATCGACAGGCCGGCACGCCCTGGCCCTCCGCCTCCAGGCACGCTATCTCGATACCATGCCCGACAAGCCCCGCGACCTCCCCGTCCTGTCCTTCCCCTCGGCGCAAGCCTGGGAGGCCTGGCTGGCGGAGCGGCCGGCAGATGCGAAGGGCGTCTGGCTGCGGCTGGCGAAGAAGGGCTCGGGGATCGCCGGCCCGTCCAAGCAGGAAGCCATCGACGGCGCGCTCTGCCACGGCTGGATCGACGGGCAGATCGACCGCGGCGACGCGACGAGCTGGCTCACCCGCTTCACGCCGCGCAAGGCGGGAAGCCGCTGGTCCGAAAACAATCGCTCCCGGGCGCTCGCGCTGATCGCCGAGGGGAGGATGCAGGCGGCGGGCTTCGGGGAAATCGAGCGGGCCAAGGCGGACGGGCGCTGGGACGCGGCCTATGCCTCGCAGGGCCGGATCACGGTGCCGGACGATCTCCAGGCCGCCCTCGACGCCGACGAGGCGGCGAGTCGCTTCTTCGCCGGGCTCGACAGCGCCAACCGTTACGCCGTCCTCTATCGCATCCACCACGCCCGGACGCCGCAGGCCCGCGCCCGGCAGATCGAGACCTCGGTCGCCATGCTCGCCCGCGGCGAGACCTTCCATCCCCGCAGGGGCAAGCCGAAGGCCTGAGCCCGCGCTATGTCGGACGGTCCTCCCGCTTCATCGCCAGCACGAGCGTGACGGCCAGGCTGGCGGCCGTGGCGACGGCGCCGAACAGGAAGGGCGTCGCCTCGGTGAACCGGCCGGCGATCAGGCCGGCGGCCGGCCCGGTGATGCCGAGCGCGACGTCGAGGAACATGGAGTAGAGCCCGAGGGCCGAGCCGCGATTGGCCGCCGGCACCCGCGCCACCGCCACGACGCCGATGGCGGGGAAGACCAGGCTGAAGCCGAAGCCGGTCAGCCCGGCGCCGACCAGGGCCAGCGGCGGGCTGCCGGCGCACCACAGCACCAGCAGGCCGGCCGTCTGCAAGACCAGCGAGACGATGGCGACGGGGAAGCCGCCATGGCGGTTGATGGTATCGGCGAACAGCAGGCGGCAGGCGATGAAGGCGAGGCCGAACACGCTGAGGGCGAAGGCGGCCCCGGTCCAGTGCTGCGCGGCGTAGTACAGGGTGACGAAGGTGGTGATGGTGCCGAAGCCGATGGTGGACAGGGCGAGCGCCGCACCGTGCGGCAGGATCCGGCGGAAGACGTGGCCGATGCCGAGCCGCGCCTCGCCGCGGCGTATCGGCGGCGCCGGCTTGGGCCAGGCGATGGCGAGGCCGGCCGCCGCCAGCAGCATGACGCTCACGCCGATGGCGCCGAAGCCGAGCCAGCCGGCGAGCATGACGCCGGCCGGCGCCCCCGCAGCCAGCGCGCCATAGGTCGAGACGCCGTTCCAGGCGATGATGCGCGCGGTGTATTCCGGCCCGACCCGGCCGATGGCCCAGGCGATGGCGCCGGTGCCGATCAGGCTCTCGCCGATGCCGAGCGCCAGGCGGCTGGCGAAGATCAGGCCGAGCGCCCCGGCGGGCTCCAGCAGCGCCGAGGCCGCGAGCAGCGCGCCGCTGGCGAAGCAGGCGACGAGGCCGGCGAGGACGGTGAGCTTCGGTCCGCGCGTGTCGGCGATCTGGCCGACTCGGGCGCGGGTCAGCACGGTGGCGATGTACTGGATGCTGACGGCGAGGCCCGCCACCACCGTGCCGTAGCCGAGATCGGCGTGCACATGGATCGGCAGCGCCGCCAGCGGCAGGCCGATCGTGAGATAGCCGACGAAGGTGATGAAGACGGTGGCGACGATCTGGGCGTTGCCGCTGCGGCCGTCCCGGGCGGACAACGGAGCGGCGGCATGGTTCACGGACACGGCAGGGACCTGGCGGGCGACGGGCGCGATCGGGGAAGGGCGGCGCGCAAACGATAACGGGTGGCCGGCCGCAAGCCAACCGCCCGCTGCCCTCGTGGCACGCAGGGCACCTATTCGTAAAACTCGGGTGCGCGGCGCACGTCCCGCTGGGCTTCGAGGTCGTGGTGCAGCCACACGGTCGCGCCGCGCTCCCGCTCCAGCGCCTTGGCCGCCGCGATCGAGCGCCGGGTCGCCTCGACGTCGACATCGGATTGCCGCGGCACGCCCTCGGCGTAGTCCCGCGCGGAGTAGGACACGTCGCCGGCCAGCAGGATCGGGCCGCTGCGCGCCAGGGTGACGAGCAGGCCCTGGTGGCCCGGCGTATGGCCGGGCAGCGGCGTCATCACCACGCTGCCGTCGCCGAAGACGTCATGCTCGCCGGCGACCGGCCGGATCCGGCTCCGGTCGAGCGCGGCATAGGCCTGCGGGATATAGGTGAGCTCTTCCGCCGCCGGACCGAAGGCGGCATCGACTTCGACCTCTTGCACGAGGACGGTCGCGGCGGGGAACAGGCCGAGATTGCCGACGTGGTCGATATGGAGATGGGAGAGCCCGACCAGCGGGACGGCCGCCGGGTCGACGCCGATCCCGGCGAGCTGGCCGGCGAGCGTCCTCGGCACGCGAAAGGTGATCGCGTCGATGATCCGCCGGCCGTCGACGAGCCCGGCGATGGCATCGTCGATGCCGGTGTCCCACAGCAGCATGCCGCGGGGATGGACGACGAGGTAGCTAAGCACGCTCATCGCCTTGCGCAGGCCGGGGCCGGCCGTGGGGCTGAAGATCGCGTAGTCAGCGCAGTCGATCAGGCCGGTGTCGAGAACATAGAGGCGGATTGCGTCCGCCGGCGCGCTGTCCTGTGCCATGGCAGGCCTCCGGGTCGAGGGTCGAGACACCGACCGCATCGGCGATGTCCCGCCCTACCTATTGCGGACGTCTCGGCATGATTAGCTTGATGCCTGTCACTTCTTTTTTTCCCGGAAGACCGCAATGACGATGATCCTCGACAGGACGGCCGGACTGGTCGCCTTCGTGCGGACGGTGGAAGCGGGCTCGTTCAGCGGCGCCGGCCAGGCGCTGGGGTCCAGCCCGTCCGCGGTGTCCAAGAGCGTGGCGCGCCTGGAGCGGCGGCTCGGGGTGCGGCTGATCCGGCGCACGACCCGGACGCTGACGCCGACGGCCGAGGGCAGCGCCTATTTCGAGCGGGTGGCACCGCTGCTGCGGGCGATCGACGATGCCGAGGACAGCGTCCGCGGTGCGGACAGGGCACGCGGGCTGCTGCGCGTCACCGCGCCGACAGACCTCAGCCGCCTGCTGCTCGCCGGCTGGGTGGAGGCGTTCGCCGCGCGCCATCCCGAGCTCAAGCTCGAGATCGGCGTCGCCGACCGCCATGTCGACCTGGTGCGCGAGGCCTATGACATCGCGGTGCGCGCCGGCCCCCTGCCGGACACCGGCCTGACCGGCCGCCTGCTGGCACGGCTACCGTTCGCGCTCGTCGCCTCGCCCGGCTATATCGCCCGCCGGGGCGCGCCGGCTTCGATCGCCGATCTCGGCCACCATGCCTGCCTGCGCTATCTCACGGCCCAGGGCCCCTATCCCTGGACCTGGGCCGACGGCACGAGCCTGGTGCCGGACGGCCCGCTCGACGCCAATGACGGCGGCGTCCTGCGCCTCGCCGCGCTGCAGGACGCCGGCATCGTCTACCTCACGCGCGTGGCGCTGGCGGACGACATCGCCGCCGGCAGGCTCGTGCCCGTGCTGCCCGACCTGGCGCTGCCGGCCCAGCCGGTCTACGCCCTGCACGCCTTCGGCCGGCAGGTGCCGATCCGAGCCCGCCTGTTCATCGACTTCCTGGCGGAGCGGTTCGCCGCGGCGACAGCCGGCTGACGGGGGCCGCCCGTCAACCGCCCGGCTCAGGCCGCGCCGCCGAGGTTCTCGATCATCCCGGCGAGCGTAGCGAGCCCGGCGAGCGTAGCGAGCCCGGCGAGCGTAGCGAGCCCGGCGAGGGTGGCCCGCCTCTCGTCCACCGCCGTCATGCCGCCCTCTCCGCGTAGGGCGTGGCGCGACGCGCCTCGCCGAGCGCGCGGCCCCACCAGCTCAGATGCGCCAGCATCGTCGCCATGGCCTTGCGCGGCACCTCGGGCTCGAACAGCCCGCCGGCGGCGTCGAAGCGGTCCCAGGGATTGGCGAAGGCGACGGCATCGCGCATGGTCACCGCGTGCAGCTCGGCGAAGACCTGCCGAAGCTGCTCGACGGCGCGCACGCCGCCGGCCGGGCCGCCATAGGAGACGAAGCCGACGGGCTTGGCCCGCCATTCCCGGTAGGCGGCGTCGATCACGTATTTGAGCGCCGCGGGATAGCCGTGATTGTGCTCGGGCGTGACCACGACGAAGGCATCCGCCCGGTCGAGGCGCTGCCGGAGCGCGGCGAGCACCGGCGTCTCCGCCTCCTGGTGCCAGGCGGGCAGGCCCATCGCCCTGGGATCGACGACATCGACGGCAAAGCCGCCGTGCCGCTCGATCTCGCCGAGGGCCCAGGCCGCGACGCGGTCGCAGAAGCGCCCCTCGCGGATGCTGCCATAGATCAAGACCAGTCGAAGCGTGCCGTCGAGCAAGAGCGACTCCCGTTTGCCATCGAAGGGCCCCAGCGCTACAACCTCAAGATTGGTTGAGGTCAAGCGCCGAATCGACGATGCGGACGGAGCGCCCGGAGATCCACAGGGAGCTGTCGGTCGGCGAGGTCGCCGCCCGGGCCGGGGTCGCCGTCTCGGCGATCCATTTCTACGAGGCGCAGGGGCTGATCCGAGGCCGGCGCAACCCGGGCAACCATCGCCGCTATCCGCGCGAGACCCTGCGCCGCATCGCGGTGATCAAGGTGGCGCAGCGCGCCGGCATTCCGCTGAAGGAGATCCGCCAGGCCCTGGCCGCGCTGCCGGACGGGCGCACCCCGACGGCGCAGGACTGGTCGCTCCTGTCGTCGCGCTGGAAGGCCGAGCTCGACGCGCGCATCGCCCGGCTGACACGGCTGCGCGACCAGCTCGCCGGCTGCATCGGCTGCGGCTGCCTGTCGATCGGCGACTGCCCGCTGCGCAACCCCTATGACGCGCTGGGACGGCAGGGGCCCGGGCCGCGGCTGCTCGATCCGGAATAGACATGTCTAGACATGTTCATACCCTTCGACAAAACGAGACGAAGAGCGACGCAAAACCACCTTCCGCTTGCACAAAGTACCTAAAGTACGTATCTTACGTATATTCCAGCAAGAGTGGACGACCATGAAGCAGTTCAGCTTTTCCGATCTCAACCGCATCTCCGGTGAAGTGCTGGACGCAGCCATGGTCGAGCCGGTCGCCCTGACCAAGCATGGCAAGGAAAAGCTCGTCATCATCCCGATGGAGCAGTACCGCCGCCTCATCGACAAGGTCCACGCCTACACGCTGGAAGACGCGCCGCAGGATATCCACGCCGGCCTGATGCAGGGGATCGACGCCATTCTGACGGGCAACCGCGGCGATGACGCTTAAGCCTGGGATATCCTGCGCTATCACTATCTCTGGGCGAGGCAGGCGGATGCCGGCGAGGAATCGGGCCGCAAGGCGCGGCCGGTCTGTCTGGTCGTTCGGACACCGACGGCTCCGGCCAATCTCTACCTCTTCCCCCTCACGTCGCAGCAGCCCGATGCCGGACGCGCGGCGCTCGCCATCAGCGAGATCGAATGCCGCCGCGCCGGCCTCGACGGCCCGACGTGGCTGATCGTGGACGAGTACAACTTCGTCTCCGCGGACCGCACCTATGATCTCGAATCGGACAAGCTGATCGGCGCGTTCAGCGCCGCCCTGCTCAGGCGCATCGCGACGCTGATCAAACGGACGGCCGCCGAGCGACGCATCCGGGCCGTTCGATGCACCTGAACCTCGACCGGCGTTGGACGCATACCGATTTTTCGGCTCCAATAGCGGCATGACCGAGGTCAATCCCGCTCTCGCCGCGCTGCGCCGGATGGCGCAGAAGGACAGCCGCCCGCCGGCGCTGCCGATGGCGGCGGGCGGCCCTTCGCTGTTCGCCTTCGTCGCCTGCGCGCGCGAGCGCATCGCCGGCACCGTGCTGCCGCGCCCCTCGCTGGTGGTGGTGCTGGAAGGGGCCAAGGAGCTGGTCGCCATGGGGCGGCCGCTGCGCGTCGGCGCCGGCCATGCCGTCGCCCTGCCGGCGGGCTGGCAGGGCGACGTGGTCAACGACCCCGATCCCGACACCGGCTTCTATCGCGCCATCTTCCTCGACTTCGCCGAGACGCTCGTGCTCGGCGCCCACCGCGCCCATCCGGAATGGCGGGTCGCCGCGCACGGGCGGCGGGCGGAGGTCGCGCTCGACCCGCTGCTGACCGCGGCCATCCACCATGCCGCCGAGGGAATCGCGGGCGGCCTGCCGCCGCTGCTGGTCGAGCACCGGCAGATGGAGATCCTGCTCATCCTCGGCATGCGCGGGGTGCTGCCGCTGCGGCCCGGGGCCGGCGCCGCCTCGTCGGCCGAGGCGGTCCGCGCCCTGGTGCGCTGGCAGCCGGACCGGGCCTGGACCGCGGACCTGCTGGCGGCCGAGCTCGGCACCAGCAACGCGACGCTGCGCCGGCGCCTGGCCCGCGAGGGCCAGGCCCTGCGCGCTCTGCTGGCGGAGGAGCGCACGGCCCTGGGCCGGCGCATGCTGCGGGAGGACGGCGCCTCGCTGCGCGAGGCGGCGCTCGCCGCCGGCTATCTCTCGCCGCGCCGCTTCGCGGAGCGGCTGCGCGCCACCGCATCCGGCCGGCACGGCACCGGGGCGGCTTGAGCGGCCCTGTCGCATCTTTGAGCGTTCCGGTGCGCATGGCCGGCCACGGCCCCTGGTAGATCCTCGCCGGCCGACAACGAGCGAGAGCGACGATGAACAAGATGACCCTGGGCGCGGCCGTGCTGGCCGCCTGGTGCGGGCCGCACGCCATGGCGGCCGAAAGCCTGCACGTCACCATCGGCGGCACGGCGACGGCGCACGCGCTGCCCGCCGCGAACGCCTCCTGCGTCGCCGTGCCGTCAGGCGCCCTGCCGCCGGGCGCAGCACCGGCAGGAGCGGCGCCGGGCCCGAACCGCAGCCCGGCGCTGGCCTGGTCCGCCGGACCGGCCGGCACGCGGTCCTACGCGCTGACGATGGTCGATCTCGACGTGCCGGCCGACCTGACGCTGATCGGCAAGGCCGGCACGACCATTGCGCGGGATGCGCCGCGCAGGGACTTCGTGCATTGGGTGCTCGCCGACATCCCGCAGGGCATCACCAGCCTGGCCGAAGGCGCCGACGGCGACGGCCAGCCCGCCGGCGGCGAGCCGCTGACGCGCACGCCCCACGGCCTGCGCGGCCAGAACGGCTTCGCCGCCTTCCTCGAGGACGGCCCGCATGGCGGCTATCTCGGCCCCTGCCCGCCGTCGAACGACCTGCGCGTCCACCGCTACCGCATCACCGTCTACGCCCTCGACACGGAGCGGCTCGGCGTCAAGGGCGCCTTCACCCGCGCCGATCTCCTGGCCGCGGCGCAGGGCCGCGTCCTGGCCTCGGGCACGGCCGAGGTGGATTATGCGGTCAATCCCGCAGCGAAGCCTTGAAGCGGGCGACGTCAGCCGACGGCGCGGTGGGCGGCGGGCGGCGGCCGCACCGTCGTGATCAGATCGTGGCGCAGGCCGGCGCCCTCGCCGAACACGCAGGCCATGCCGCGACCGCCGGCCTTGGCGGCATAAAGGGCCGCGTCCGCCTCCGCGAACAGGGCGCTCGCCTGGGCCCAGGGCCATCGCCTGGCATGGGCCAGGCCGATGGACACGCCAATCTCGATGCGGACGTCGTGCCAGAAGACGGGCCGGCACAGGGTGGCGAGAGCGCGCGGGAGATCGGCGGCAACGGAGCCGGTCATCAGGACCGCGAACTCGTCGCCGCCGATCCGGGCGATCAGGCTCGCACCGCCGAAGGCGCGCGGAAGCCTTTCTGCGATCTGGCGCAGGCACTCGTCGCCGGCGGCATGGCCATAGAGGTCGTTGATCGCCTTGAAGCGATCGAGATCGACGAGCGCGAGCGCCATGGGATTGCCGGCATCGCTCCGGACCAACTCATCATAGCGAGCCTCGAACACGCCGCGGTTGGCGAGCCCGGTCAGGGCGTCGCACTCGGCCAGCTGCCGGAGGCGATCCCAGAGCGCTCTTTCGTGCGTCACGTCCTGCTTGGTGCCGAAGATGCGGATGGAGCGTCCCGCGGCGCACTCGACGCCGACGGTCAGGCGCATCCAGCGCGTCGCATGGTGCGCGGTCTCGATCTGAGCATCGAGGGTGAAGCCATGGCCGCTCCGCACGGCCTCCGCCCGCAGGCTCTCCATCTCCCGACGCGACCGCGGGTCGTACATGTCGACGATGTCGGCGCGATCCAGCTTCGCGCCGCGCGGCAGCTCGAAGAGATCGTAGACCCCGTCGGTCCAGGTGAGATGCTCGCCGTCGAGAACGCATTGCCACGCCCCGATCCGCGCGAGCTGTGCCGCCTCGTCGTAGAGCTGCTTGAGGCGCCTCGCGGATCTCTCGTCACCGCCCCCAACGGCACTCGCCATATCGCACCATCGTCTCGGGCGGCCTGTTCGCGGCCGCCACCGGGATCTCCCTAGCCGACAAAGGTTAAGTATCGCTTGGGCGCATCGCCCGCCGCGACGGGACGGCGCCTGCGGCCGGCGAGCCCGCGACACGCCCCCGTCATCGTCCGCTTCTATAGCCCGGCTGGGAACGGAGGCGGCCATGATCCATCGATCCCCCATGCTCCGCCCCTTGCGGCAGGGCGAGGCGGAGGCGATGCGGCGGATCGAGACAGCCGCACGCGGGCGCTATGGCAGCCTGGCGGGCTTCGAAGGCGTGGTCGCCGCGCCGGCCATCGCCGCCGAGCGCTTTCTGGTCGGCGAGACGCTGGTCGCCGAGGCCGGGGGCTCTGCGGTGGGCTATGTGCTGATGCAGCCGCTCGACGGCCTGCTCTACGTCGCCAACATCGCGGTCCTGCCGGAGGCCTCGGGCCTCGGGCTCGGAGCGGCGCTGATCGAGGCTGCCCGGGGCCGCAGCCGAGCGCTCCGGCTCGGCGGCCTCATGCTCACCACCTTCCGGACCCCGCCCTGGAACGGCCCCTGGTTCCGCCGCCTGGGATTTTCGCCGATGCCGCCGGAGCGGATCGGCCCCGGCCTCGCGGCGATCCTCGACCGCCATGCCAGCTTCCTGGACATGAGCCGGCGCGAGACGCTGTGGTCGCCGGCGCGGCCCGGTCAGGGCGCGGGTTCGGCGAGGTAGCGGCGTCACGGTGCCGGGGTCGGGACGGGTTCCCGGCGCCCCTCTTCCGTATCGAAAAAGTCTCGGCATCGTCGGAACAGTCCCGGACAGGCCCCGTTCGTCCGGCAGGGGGTAGCCATAGAGGAGACGATCATGGCAGAGCAGCAACGTGGTGGATCCGGCAACTTCGCCAACGACCCCAAGCGCGCGGCGGAGGCGGGGAAGAAGGGCGGCGAGCACAGCCATGGCGGCCAGCAGAGCCAGAGCGGCTCCGACAAGACGCAGCACGGCGGCGGCAATTTCGCCGACGACCCGAAGCGGGCCTCCGAGGCCGGCAAGAAGGGCGGCGAGCACGGCCGCTCCTGAGGCCGGACGAGCGGAGGGGCCGGGCTTTCCGGCCCCTCACCGTCGCATGCGCCGCCCCGAAGGAGCGGCGGACCAGGGCTGAGCAGGGTCTCGCGAACCTGCTACATCTAGAGCAAAGCGCGTTTGGACGGAAACGCTGCTTTGCTCCAGCTCTTTGTTTCGACGCGTCTTTGCGATGCCTGGCGAGTCCGCCAAATCGCAAGAGGCTCCAGGAATCCGAGCAGCATTGATTTTGCACGGGACATGCAAGATCAATCGTGGCGAAAGCCACGAGAAGCTGCCTTGGCATGGAGGAAGGCATGGCCCCGCGGGCGAGCTGGAGAGGCGTCCTCAAGGTGGCGGACATCGTCTGCCCGGTGGCGCTCCATGCCGCGGCCTCGACCGCGGAGCGCATCGCCTTCCATATCCTCAACCGCAAGACCGGGCACCGCGTCCACCGGCAGTTCGTCGACGCGCAGACGGAGAAGCCGGTCGCCGCGGAAGACCAGGTCAAGGGCTACCAGACCCCGCAGGGCGAGCTCGTGCTGGTGGAGCCCGAGGAGATCGCCGCCGCGATCCCCGAAAGCGACAAGACCCTCGACGTCGAGGCCTTCGTCGCCTGCGACGCCGTCGACACGCTCTATCTCGACCGGCCCTATTATCTCACGCCCGCTGCGCCGGACGATGCCGAGGCCTACGGGCTGCTGCGTGAGGAGATGCAGGCCCGGAAGGTGGCCGCCCTGGCCCGCACCGTCCTGTTCCGGCGGATGCGCACCCTGCTGATCCGGCCACAGGGCGAGGGCTTCATCGCCGACACGCTCAACTTCGACCATGAGGTCGGGTCGCCGGACGAGGCCTTCGCGGACATCCCGAAGCCGACGATCGCCAAGGAGATGCTCGACCTCGCCCGGCACATCATCGACACCAAGATGGGCGCCTTCGACCCCGCGGCCTTCGACGACCGCTACGAGGCTGCGCTGGCCGACCTGGTCAAGGCCAAGCTCGAGGGGCGCAAGATCACGCCGCCGAAGCCGCGGGCGCCGACCGGCCCGAGCGACCTTCTGGAAGCACTGCGGCGCAGCGCCGGCGCCGGGACGCCGCCGCCGCGATCCGGCAAGGCCGGGACCGGTGCCCGGAGCTCGTCCGCGCCCCGGCGCAAGGCGGGCTGATGCCGGCGCCCGGCGCCTAACCAGCCCGGCCCGCCAGGCTGCGGCGCAAGGCCTCGGTGAGGTCGATGACGTTGTCCGCCCTGCCGGCCCTTCGCCCGGCGCGCTTGCCGGCCTTCCGCTTGGCGGCGATCAGCTCCAGCAGCTTCTCCTGCACGGGATCGCGCATCATCTCCGCCGTCCAGGGCTGCGTGCGCTGCTCGATCAGGCTCGCCATGGCCCGCTTCGCCGCGGCGTCGGCCTTCTCCGGCTCGATGCCGGCGAAATAGGCCATCGCGTCGCGCACCTCGTCGCCGTAGCGCAGCGTCCAGAGCACGATGCCGCGATCACGCGGCTCGAGCATCACGGCGCGCTCGCGCCGATAGAGCACCAGGCGGGAGATGCCGACCACGCCGGTGACCCGCATCGCCTCGCGAATCACTGCGAAGGCCTCCTCCCCGACCTTGTCGTCGGGAACGAGGAAATGCGGCGTGTCGTACCAGATCCAGGCGATCGATTCGCGCGGCACGAACATGTCGATGTCGATGGTCCGCGTGCTGTCCAGGGCGACGGCGTCGAGCTCGTCGTCCTCCAGCATGACATGGTCGTCGTCGCCGCGCGGATAGCCCTTGACCTCGTCCGCGTCGGCCACGGGCTTGCCGGTCTCGGCGTCGACATAGCGGGCCTGGACGCGATGGCCGGTGGCGCGGTTGACGGTATGGAAGCGCAGCTTGTCGCCCTCCGAGACGGCGGGCAGCATGGCGACGGGGCAGGTCACCAGCGAGAGTTTCAGATAGCCCTTCCAGAAGGATCGCGGCGCCATCGCGGGGTCTCCGTTCGCCCAGCGCGTGATCGCTTCAACTGAAGCGATCACGCGCACTATCTCTTTGCGTTTACGCATTGTCTTGACGCGAACCGAGCGCCGGTTCGCTGGAAAATGCTCTGGTCTCCAAACGCGCCGCCGCAACCTGCGGTTCCCGGACCTCTCAGGCGGCGAGCTTGCCGCGGCCGAGCCGCTGGATCGCCTTGTCCAGCGGGCGCGCACCCTCGTCATAGTCGGCCCAGGCATGGCTTCCCGCCAGCAGCCCGGCGGCGGTGCGCAGGGTGAAGCGGGCGGGATCGAGATCGGCGCGCACTTGCGCCCAGGTCAGCGGCATGGAGACGGTGGCGCCCGGCCGGGCGCGCGGCGACAGCGGCGCCACCGCGGTGGCCATGCGGTCGTTCCTGAGATAGTCGAGGAAGATGCGGCCGGTGCGCAGCTTCTTGGCCATGTTGACGACGTAGCGCTGCGGCTCGGCACGGGCGACCTCGACGCACAGCGCGCGGGCAAAGGCCTTGGCCTCGGCCCAGCCCAGGGCGCTCCGGCCGGGCTTCAGCGGCGTCACCACGTGCAGGCCCTTGCCGCCGGTGGTCTTGCAGAAGGCGACGAGGCCGAGCGCCTCCAGCCGGTCGCGCATCTCCTGCGCCGCTTCCACCACGGCGGCGAAGGCCACCTCCGGGCCGGGGTCGAGGTCGAAGACCAGGCGGCCGGGGCGCTCGAGCTCGTCCGGCGCGCAGTTCCAGGGGTGCAGCTCCAGCCCGCCGCTCTGGGCGACCGCAGCCAGGCCCTCGACCCGGTCGATCTGGAGATAGGGCTTGCGGTCGCCGGCCACGGTCACGACCTCGATCAGGTTCGAGGTGCCGGGCATGGCGTGGCGCTGGAAGAACCGCTCCTTGCCGTCGATGCCGTCGGGCACGCGCAGGATCGAGCAGGGGCGCCCCTTGAGATGCGCGATCATCCAGGGGCCGACGGCCTCGAAATAGCGGGCGAGCTCGAGCTTGGTGACCGGCCGGCCGTCGCCGGCATCCGGCCAGAGCGGCTTGTCCGGCCTGGTGATGACCACGCCCATGACGACGGAGCCGCCCGCCTCGGGCTTGCCCGCCACGGCCGCGGCAGGATCGGGCACGTCGGCGCCCGCCACCGGCGCCTCGGCCTGCACCTCGGCAGCGGGCTTGTCCTCGCGCAGCCCCTTGAACGCGGCCTGGCGGACATTGCCGCCGGCGGTCCAGCCGGCGAAGGCGATCTCGGCCACCAGCTCCGGCCTGGTCCAGTGCAGGTTGCGCTCCTTGCGCGGCGCGCCGACGCCGGTGAAGGGCGAGGTGTCGGTCTCCAGCGCCCGGAGGCGCGGCAGCAGGGTCTTGACCTTGTCGGCGCCGTAGCCGGTGCCGACCCGGCCGACATAGACGAAATGCCGGCCGCGGTGGACGCCGACCAGCAGCGAGCGGAAGGCGCCGTCCGTGGTCGACCAGCCGCCGATCACCACCTCGTGGCCGGCGCGGCATTTCGACTTGGCCCAGCTGTCGCTGCGGCCCGAGACATAGGGCGCGTCGAGCCGCTTGGAGATGATGCCCTCCAGCGACAGGCGGCAGGCCGACTTCAGCACCGCCTCGCCGCCGGTCTCGAAATGCTCGACATGGCGGATGCGGGCGGCGGCCTCCCCGTCCAGCGCGGCAAGGCGGTGCTGCAGGCGCGCCTTGCGCTCGTGCAGCGGCAGCGGCCTGAGATCCGCGGCGCCGTCGAACAGGAGATCGAAGGCGTAGAAGACGAGGTCGCCGGTCTGCTGCTCGGAAATGGCCGCCTGCAGGGCGGCGAAGTCGGGCACGCCGTTCCCTGCCAGCGCCACGATCTCGCCGTCGACGATGAGGTCGGGCAGCGCGGCGGCCGCCCGGGCGATGGCCGGGAACCTCGCCGTCCAGTCGAGCCCCTTGCGGGTCTTGAGCGTGACCGCGCCGTCCTCCACCCGGAGCTGGACGCGGTAGCCGTCGAACTTGATCTCGTGGCCCCAGCCCGGACCGGCCGGCGGCCGTTCCAGGGTCTGGCACAGCTGCGGCGCGATGAAGTCGGGCATGGCCGCCTTCCCCGGTGCGGCCCTGCCGCGGGGCCGGCGCGAGGAGGCACGCCTGGCCGCGACCTCGGGCGGGGCGCTGCTGTCCCACACCGCGTCCGGGTCGAACTGCCGGCTCGCCTGCATGAACGGCGCGGGCGCCGGACCTTCGCCGGCGGCGATGGCGGCCATGCCGCGGCTGGAGGCGACGGAACGGTCCTCGGCGAGCAGCGGGTCGTTCTCGCCCTCGTGGACGAAGGCGTCGCGATGCTTGATCAGGAGCCAGTTGGTGCGCTTGGAGCCGGCGCGGTCATGCCTGAGGCGCACCAGCACCCAGCTGCCGCGCAGCCGCTCGCCGTCCAGCGTGAACTTGAGCTCGCCCTCCGCCAGCATCGTCTCCGGCGAGAGGCGGCCTTCCGGCGCCCAGAATCCGCGGTCCCAGAGCTGCACCGTGCCGCCGCCATACTGCCCCTTGGGGATCACGCCCTCGAAGTCGCCATAGTCGAGCGGATGGTCCTCGACCTCGACCGCCAGGCGCTTGTCGTGCGGATCCCGCGAGGGGCCGCGGGTGACGGCCCAGGACTTGAAGACGCCGTCGAGCTCGAGCCGGAGGTCGTAGTGCAGGCGCGTGGCATCGTGCTTCTGGATGACGAAACGCCGGCGGGCACCCGCGGCGACCGGCGCCGCGCCGCTCGGCTCGGCGGTACGCGAAAAATCCCGCTTCGAGCGGTAGCGCGCCAGCTTCTCCTCGGCCATCCCGGTTCCTCCGCGATCCAGCCCGGCCCGGGGCAGCCGGGGCCATCCCGCCAGGGCGAGGACGAGCACGCCTATCCGGGCCGGGCGGATCCGACCCGGTGTGACATAGAGCGGCCGGGCCGCCCGGCAAGCTCTATGCCGGAGCGGGCTTCGGCCCTATCTTGAAGACGATGCAATGCCTGCCGCCGGGGTCCGGATCCGGCGCCGAAGGGGGTGCCCATGGCCGATTTCGCAGCTCTCGCCGAACTCGACGCCCGTATCGCGACCCTGCGCGAGAACATCCGCGACCTGACCGAGCAGGCCGCCGCCGCATCGGGCGCGGCGAGCGAGACGCTCCTGGCGGACCGGATCGCCGACCAGGAGGCGAAGCTGGCGAACCTGCTGGCCGAGCGGCAGGCACTGGCGCAGTAGACGCGGCCCACTCCCCGGACCGGGACGGCCGGGAACAGACCGCTGCCGCGGGCGTTGCCAGGGGCATGAGCGTGCCCCTGCCCGCCGAGTTTCCGGATTCTGCGCCCATCCTCGTCCGCTCGACCGCCACCGCGGCAGCCGGAGCCCTCGCGGAGGCGGTGCGACGCGCCGGGCTGCGTCATGTCGCCGTCGACGCGCTGACGATCACGCGCCGGCAAGCCGGCAAAGGGTTCAGCTATCGCGACGCCGCCGGCCGCATCGTCCGCGACGCGGGGGTGCTGTCGCGCATCCGCGCGCTCGCCATCCCCCCTGCCTATGTCGACGTGCGCATCGCCGAAGACATGCAGGCCCATCTCCAGGCGATCGGCCGCGACGAGGCCGGGCGCATCCAGCACCG
Source organism: Labrys wisconsinensis (assembly GCF_030814995.1). Lineage (GTDB taxonomy): Bacteria > Pseudomonadota > Alphaproteobacteria > Rhizobiales > Labraceae > Labrys > Labrys wisconsinensis. The sequence goes on from NZ_JAUSVX010000028.1 coordinate 56,729, forward strand.
CTACCATCCCGACTGGGACGCGGTGCGCGAGGAGCGCAAGGTCTCCCGTCTCGCCGCCCTGATCGACGCGCTGCCGCGGATCCGGGCGAGGGTGCGGCACGATCTCGCCTCGGCCCGCCTCGATCGGACCAAGGCGCTGGCCTGCGCGGTGGCGCTGATCGACGAGGCCCATATCCGCATAGGCTGCGAGGCCTATGCCAGGGCCCATGGCAGCCGCGGCGCCACCACGCTGCTCAAGCACAATGCCGCGGTCCGGGGCGAGCGCATCGACCTGACGTTCCGCGGCAAGGGCGGCAAGACCGTCAGCAGCGGCATGCGCGAGCCGAAGCTGGCACGGGCGCTGAAGCGCATCGGCACCCTGCCGGGCCGCCGGCTGCTGCAGTTCCGCGACACCGACGGCCGGGTGCGGCCGATCACGGCCGCCGACGTCAACGCCTATCTCCGGCGCGTCGCCGGCAAGCCGGTGACCGCCAAGGACTTCCGCCTGCTCGGCGGCAGCGCCGCGGCCCTGGAGCACCTGGCCGCCATCGAGCCGGCCGCCAGCGAGGCAGCCCGGCGCCGGCAGCTGGCCGCCGTGATGCGGATGGTCGCCGAGCACCTCGCCAACACCCCGGCCGTGACCCGCAAGAGCTATGTGCATGCGGTGGTGGTCGACGCGTTCGCCGGCGGGACGCTTGCCGCCGCCTATCGGGCGGCGCGCGGCGCACGGCTGCGGCGGCGGGTGGAGAACGCCCTCGGCCGCCTGGTCTCCATGCGTTGAGGCCGGCCCGGACCGCCGGCGGCCGGCACCTCGAGGGAACCTTCGATCACGGCGCACGTTGGACATGCTCGATCTCCGGCGAGCACAGGACGATGACCGACGGCCATACCCGCGGCTATTTCGACCCCGATCAGCTGACGATCATGGCCGAGGCCATGGCAAAGGCGTTCTCCTCGACGCTGGCGGCCGGGCGGGTGGAGGACCAGCCGGATATCGCCAAGGTCCGCCTCGCCCGCACCATCATGTCGATCGTCGAGCAGGGCGAGCGCGACCCGGAGACCATCGTCCGCCTCGCCCTGGACCGGCTGGGCTGCCCATCGGCGGAGCGGGACGACGAGGCGTTGTCGGGCGGCACGCCCACTTGATTTCGGAAACGATCTCTTCCTAATATGGCGCCGACGCTTCGCCCTTCGGGGCCGCGCGACGCCCCGCCTTGCAGAAGCTCCCCCGAGATCCGATCATGACCGCTGCAGCGCTCGACGACCCGGCCGACCGGCGGCCCGTCTCCGCCCGGTTGACCCTGCTCCTGGCCATGGCCTGCGGCCTGCTGGCGGCCAATGTCTACTACGCCCAGCCCCTCGCCGGCCCGATCGGCGCGGCGCTCGGCCTTTCTCCCGCCGCCACCGGGCTGGTCGTCACGGTGACGCAGGCCGGCTACGGCCTCGGCCTGCTCCTGATCGTGCCGCTCGGCGACCTCGTCGAGAACCGGCGCCTGGTGCTGGCGCTGATCGGCGCCGCCGCCCTGGCGCTCTCGGGTGCGGCGCTGTCGACCCATCCGGCCCCCTTCCTCGCTTCGGCCTTCCTCATCGGCCTCGCGTCGGTGGCGATCCAGGTGCTCGTCCCCTACGCCGCGCACATGGCGCCGGCCGCCATCCGCGGCCAGGTGGTCGGCAATGTCATGGCCGGGCTGATGCTCGGCATCATGCTGGCGCGCCCGGCGGCGAGCTTCCTGGCGCAGCTCACCTCCTGGCACGTCGTCTTCGTCGCCTCGGCCGGCGTGATGATCCTGCTGGCCCTGACGCTCGCCCTGACGCTGCCGCCCCGCCGGCCGGCCTCGAGGCTGGGCTACGGCGCCCTGCTGGCTTCGATGGGCCGCCTCGCCCTGACGACGCCGGTGCTGCAGCGCCGGGCGGCCTACCACGCCTGCCTGTTCGGCGCCTTCAGCCTGTTCTGGACCACGACGCCGCTGCTGCTGGCCGAGGTCTTCCATCTCACGCAGGGCGGCATCGCCCTGTTCGCCCTCGCCGGCATCGCCGGGGCGATCGCCGCCCCGATCGCAGGCCGGGTGGCGGACCGCGGCTGGAGCCGCCCGGCGACCGTCCTCGCCATGCTGGCCGTGCTCGGCGCCTTCGCCATGACCCATCTCGCGCCGGCCGGCTCGCCGCTCGCGCTCGGCGGCGGCGGCGATCCTGCTCGATTTCGGCGTCGCCGCCAACGTCACCCTCGGCCAGCGCGCCATCTTCGCCCTCGGGGCGGAGCACCGCAGCCGGCTCAACGGGCTCTATATGGCGACCTTCTTCGCCGGCGGCGCCATCGGCTCGGCCCTGGGCGGCTGGGCCTATGCCCAGGGCGGATGGATGCTCGCTTCCGCCATCGGCGGCGCCCTGCCGCTCGTCGCGCTGATCTATCTGGCGACGGAATAGCCGGCTCAGCGCTGTTCTCGTACGGAGAACCGCATTCTTAACCTGTCCGGCGCTAGGGTCGCCCGTCGCCCGGACAGAGCAATGCCGAAGTCGTCCGCTTCCTTCTTCCTGGAATTCCGCCGCCGCGTCGTGCTGCCGGTGGTGAGCGTGATCGTCTTCGGCTTCGTGCTCGCCGCCGCCCTGCTCTGGCAGCTCGCCGCCGCCCAGGATCAGGACGAGCTCGCCCGGTCGCAGCAGTTCATCCGGCGGTCGCTGGAGCAGCGCGCGCAGGCCATGTCCAGCACCCTGAAGGACTATGCCGCCTGGGGCGCCGCCTACCGGAACCTGCACGTCAAGCTCGACACGGCCTGGGCCTATGACCAGGAGAATGTCGGACCGCCCCTGTATTCCGGCTTCAAGTACGACTACGTCTTCCTCGTGGCGCCGGGCGGCCGGATCGTCTACGGCGTGCTGGAGGGCCAGCTCGCCGAGCCCGCCGCGATGCCTGCGCTCGGCGGCGGGTTCCAGCTCCTGGTCGACAAGGCCGGGGCGGTGGCGCCCAACGAGACCGTGCCGGTCACCGGGCTGCTCGACGTCGCGGGCCGGCCGGTCCTGGCCGGGGCGGCCGCCCTGTCCACCGGATCGGACCCGAGCGTCAGCGCCATTCCCGGCCCGCCCTCGATCCTGGTGTTCGGCGCGCGCCTGTCCGACGACGCCCTCGCGGCGCTGGGCGAGCAATGGTTCGTCCCGCGCTTGCGGCTGGCCGGGGACGCCGCCGACGCAGCGGCGCCGCCGCACCTCGCGCTGCCGACGACGGACGGGCGCATCACCCACACGCTGCGCTGGACCCCGGACCAGCCCGGCCGCGCCATGCTGTGGCGGGTCTTCCCCGGCCTGGCGCTCGCCGCCGCCGCGCTGGCGGGATTCGTCATCCTCGTGGTCCAGCACGCCGCCAAGGCAGCCAGCACCATCTCGGAGGGCGCCTCCCGGCTGGCGGACGCGGAGGAGCAGATGCGCCATCTCGCTCTGCACGACGCGGTCACCGGCCTGCCCAACCGCGCCAGCCTGTCGCGCCACCTCCAGGAGATGCTGGCGACCGGCCGGCGCGTCTGCCTGCTCTCCATCGACCTCGACCGCTTCAAGCCGATCAACGATTCGCTCGGCCACCGCGCCGGCGACGTCGTGCTCGGCGAGGTCGCCCATCGCCTGCGCAAGCTGGTGCACGAGCACGACCTGGCGGCCCGCCTCGGCGGCGACGAATTCGCCGCGGCGCTGCTCGACCGCACCGACGACGAGGTCGAGCGGTTCTGCCAGCGCCTGCAGCGCGACCTGGCGGCGCCGATCGTCCACGAGGGCTGCGAGCTCAGCGTCGGCGCCTCGATCGGCATCGCCCTGTCGCCTGGCGATGCCCGTTCGGCGGAGGAGCTGCTGCGCGTCGCCGACCTCGCGCTCTACCAGGCCAAGCGCGACGGCTTCGGCACCTACCGCTTCTACGCGCCCGAGATGAACGAGCACATCGCCAGCCGCCGGGTGCTCGAGGCCGACCTCCGGCGCGCCCTGCAGCGCGGCGAGTTCGTGCTGCACTACCAGCCGCGCTTCGACGCCCATTCCATGCGCATCACCAGCGCCGAGGCGCTGGTCCGCTGGCTGGCGCCGTCGGGCGGGCTGGTCCGCCCGGCCGAGTTCATCCCGCTGGCCGAGGAGATCGGCCTGATCGTGCCGCTCGGCGAATGGGTGCTGCACACGGCCTGCGCCGCCGCGGTGCAATGGGGGACGATCGGCGTCTCCGTCAATGTTTCGCCGGCTCAGGTCCGCTCGGGCGACCTCACGGCGACGGTGGAGCGCGCCCTGCGGGAGACCGGCCTGTCGCCGGACCGGCTCGAGCTCGAGCTCACCGAAGGCGTCCTCCTGGAAGACACGGACCGGGCCCGCGACACCCTGGCCGCGCTGAAGCGGCTCGGCGTCCGGCTGGCGCTGGACGATTTCGGCACCGGCTATTCCTCGCTCGGCTACATCAGACGCTTTCCCTTCGACGCCATCAAGATCGACAAGCAGTTCGTCGCCGACATGGCGACGACGCGCGGCTCGCGCGCCATCGTCCAGTCGATCCTCGGCCTCGGCAAGGCGCTCGGCATGTCGGTCACCGCCGAGGGCGTGGAGACGGCCGAGCAGCTGATGCTGCTGCGCCTGGACGGCTGCGACGAGGTGCAGGGCTTCTACGCCTCCCCGCCGCGCGACCAGGCCGTGATCGCCGGGCTGGTGCAGGCCCAGGCGCCGGCCGCCGCGGGCGGCCCGCCGCCGCCGCTCGAACACACCCACCGCGCCTCAGCCTGAGCGGCCGGAAGGCACGACGGCGAGGCGGCATCGGTCCGTCCCGCCGATCAGGCCTCGCGCGTGGTCTGGGCGCTGAGCTCGGCCCAGTCGAATTCCTCTTCGAGAATGTGGAAGGCGTCGTCGCCGATCTCGCCGCGCATGCGCAGCTCGTTGGCGCGGCGGCGAGCCGCGTCGATGGCCCGCCGCCGCAGGAAATCGGCCGGCAGCTCCGACGGCGCCCTGCCCTCGGGGTGGTCGTCGGCCTGCGCCAGGAGGCGCGCATATTCCTTGCGCAGCATGCGCGCATCGAGCGATTCCTCGCCCTCGATCGTCGCCAGGGCCGCCTTGTAGGCCTCGGCGCGGGCCTGGCCGACCTCCCGCGCCAGGACATTGCCGTCGCCGAGGTCGAGGGCCGCGATCAGCGGCCTGAGGCTCAGGCCCTGCACGACCAGGGTGCCGAGCACGACGCCGAAAGCGGTGAGCAGGATCAGGTCCCGATACGGGAAGGGAGTGCCGTCCGGCAGCGCCTCGGGCAGGGCGAAGGCGGCGGCCAGCGTGACGATGCCGCGCATGCCCGTCCACGACACGACGAGGCCGCCGCGGACCGTGGGCCGGGCCGCGGACGAGCCGAAGGCGGCGATGGCGGTCCGCATCATCGCGCCGTAGCTCATCACCCAGGCGAAGCGCGCGGCGATGACAGCCGCGAGCACCGCCAGCGCGAACAGCGCCGAGGGCAGGTGCTCGGCCGGAGCGAGCCGATCCCAGATCGGGCCGAGCTGCAGGCCGATCAGCACGAAGGCGAAGGCGTTGAGCACCAGCACCACCGTCTCCCACACGGCATAGGAGGGCACCCGCAGCCGCGCCGGGGTGCGCAGCGGTGCTGTCCTGGCCACGGTGATGGCGTAGCTGACGATGGTGAGGATGCCGGAGAGCCCGATGCGCTCGGCCAGGATCCAGACGCCGAAGGTGCCGGCGAACTGCAGGATGATCGATGTCGGAGCGTCGCTGAAGCGGGCGATGACACGCGTCATGACCCAGGCCAGCACCGGACCGGCGATGAGGCTGCCGATGACGCCGAGGATGAAGGCCGGCGCGACGTCGCGCAGGGAGAAGTCGCCGGCGAGCGCGGCGCCGACCGCGAGGCGGTAGACCAGCAGCGCGGCGGCATCGTTGAGCAGGCTTTCGCCCTCCAGGACCTTGAGGATGCGGTAGGGCAGCCTCACCTGGCGCAGCACCGTGATCGCCGCCGCTGCGTCGGGCGGGGCGACGATGGCGCCGAGGGCGATGGCGACAGCCCAGGGCATGTCCGGCACCAGCCAGCGCGCCACCACCGCCACCACCGCGGTGGTGATGCCGACGGCGACGACGACCAGGCTGGCGATCGGCAGCCAGTTCGCGCGCATGTCCCGCGGCGAGGAATCATAGGCGGCATCGAGCAGGACCGGCGCGACGAACAGGGCCAGCGCCAGCTCCGGCTCCAGCGTCCAGGCGGGACCGACCGGCAGCACGGCCAGGCAGGCGCCGCCGATGGCCAGGAAGGTGGGATAGGGCACGCCGATCCGCCGTGCCAGCGCCGCCAGCAGCACGGCGGCGAGCAGGAGGCCGATGATCCACTCGAAGGTCTGCATGCCTGCTCCCCAGTCCCGCGGCAGGCGCGCGCCGTCGCTCCAAGCAGCTTCTCGCGGCTTGAGCCGCGAATTGATTTTGCATTCTCCATGCAAAATCAATGCTGCTCAGACTGCCAAGTGTAAGCAGGTTCGGGTGAACCTGCTTAGCCGCGCCAGCCGTGCCAGGCCGTCAGCGCCGCGACCACGACGAACAGCACGCCCGCGGCCCGGCCGATGGAACGGGTGGCGCGCGGGTTCGACACGAGAAGGTCGCGGCTCCTGCCGGCGGCGAGCGCCAGCCCGCCATAGATGCATAGCTGCATCGCCACGGTCATCATGCCCATGACGAGCGCCTGGGACCAGAGGGCGCCGTACTGGGGCTTGATGAATTGCGGATAGACCGCCGCCACGAAGAGATAGGCCTTGGGATTGATGAGGCAAGTCACCGCCCCCTGGCGGAAGGCGACCGCGGCCGAGCGTGTCGTCGAGGCGCCCACGGCACCGACCTCGATGGCGCTGCGGATCAGGGTCAGGCCGATCCAGGCCATGTAGGCGGCGCCGGCGAACAGCATCAGCGTGAACAGGGACGGGATCCAGTGCAGCAGCACGCCGACCCCGACCGCGCCGAACAGCGTGTGCACCGCCCCGCCGAGCATGATCCCGGCCGTGGCCGTCAACCCGGCGCGGCGCCCGCCGGTGAGGGCATTGGCGAGGACGAACAGCATGTCCATGCCCGGCACGATGATGATGCCGAACAGGAGGGCCAGGAAAAGCCAGAGATTCTCAGCATAGGTCATGTCAGTTGCCGCCCTGCGCCGCGGCGCGTGGCCGCGGCGACATCGTGGTTTTTCAAAGGGATGGCGAGGTGATACGAAACCCCAACTGACAAGGTCGTGTCAGTTGTGACGAGGGCTCATGCGCAAGGCGGCGCGCCTGTTCGAGATCATCCAGATCCTGCGCCTGGCGCGGGCGCCGGTGACGGCCGCCCGCATCGCCGAGAGCCTCGAGGTGACGCAGCGCTCGATCTACCGCGACATCGCCGCCCTGCAGGCGATGCGGGTGCCGATCGAGGGCGAGCGCGGCATCGGCTACATCCTGCGGCCCGGCTTCACCCTGCCGCCGCTGATGTTCTCGATCGAGGAGACCGAGGCGATCGTGCTGGCCCTGGCGCTGCTGGAGCGCACCGGCGACGGCGAGCTCAAGCAGGCGGCGCGGCGGGTGGGCCAGAAGATCGCCGGCGCCGTGCCGCCGCCGCTGCGCCGCACGCTCGACGGCACGGCGCTGCACGCCTGGGGCTCGGTGGCGCCGGCGCCCGAGGGCATCGACCTCGCCCTGGTGCGCCGCGCCATCCGCGATGAGCAGAAGCTCGACATCGCCTATCGCGACGATCCCGGCCGGCGCACGCGGCGGCGCATCCGCCCGCTGGCGCTGATCTACTATTCCGCCACGGCCACCATCGTCGCCTGGTGCGAGCTGCGCGCGGCATTGCGCAATTTCCGCGCCGACCGGGTGGAGGCGAGCGCCCTCGCCGAGGACTTCTTCCGCGGCGAGGGCGATGATCTGCGCCGGCAATGGGTCGCGGGGTGGACGAGCGGGCCGGCGGCCGCGGCCGATTGAGCGGCCGGGACGGCTTCCCCTTCCGTCACGCAGCCCTCGGGTCCGCCTCGCATTGACGCGTGGCGACGGGCTGACTAAGCAGCCTGCGAACAACGGACAATGGGACCCGGGCCATGGCTGCCGACAAGACGCAGAAACTGAAGGCACGCGTCGCACGCGGCTTCATCGACCGCAACGCCGCCGAGATCGACGCCACGCGGGCGATGGTGGAGACGATCCGGCAGGTCTACGAGCTCTACGGCTTCGAGCCGGTGGAGACGCCCTTCGTCGAATATACCGACGCGCTCGGCAAGTTCCTGCCCGACCAGGACCGGCCGAACGAGGGCGTGTTCTCGCTCCAGGACGACGACGAGCAGTGGCTGTCGCTGCGCTACGACCTGACGGCGCCGCTGGCCCGCTACGTCGCCGAGAATTTCGAGACGCTGCCCAAGCCCTATCGCAGCTATCGCGTCGGCTATGTCTTCCGCAACGAGAAGCCGGGCCCGGGGCGCTTCCGCCAATTCATGCAGTTCGACGCCGACACGGTCGGCGCAGCCTCGGTCGCCGCCGATGCGGAGATCTGCATGATGGCGGCCGACACGATGGAGCGCCTCGGCATCCCGCGCGGCTCCTATGTGGTCAAGGTCAACAACCGCAAGGTGCTGGACGGCGTGCTGGAGGCGATCGGCCTCGGCGGCGAGGCCAATGCCGGCCGCCGGCTCAACGTGCTCCGGGCGATCGACAAGCTCGACAAGTTCGGCCCCGAAGGCGTCAGGCTGCTGCTCGGCGCCGGGCGGCTCGACGAGAGCGGCGCCTTCACCAAGGGCGCCGAGCTCGACGAGGCGGCGATCGCCACGGTGCTCACCTATGTCGATACGGCCGGCACCGGCGGGGCCGACACCATCGAGGCGCTGCGCCGGCTCGTCGCCGGCCAGGCCACGGGCCTCGCCGGGGTCGAGGAGCTCGCCGAGATCGACCGGCTGGCGAAGGCCGCCGGCTATGGCGAGGATCGCATCCGCATCGAGCCCTCGGTGGTGCGCGGCCTCGAATATTATACCGGGCCGGTCTACGAGGTGGAGCTCGGCTTCGAGGTGAAGGACGAGGGAGGCCGGCCGGTGCGCTTCGGCTCGGTCGGCGGCGGCGGGCGCTATGACGGCCTGGTGGCGCGGTTCCGCGGCGAGCCGACGCCGGCGACGGGCTTCTCCGTCGGCGTGTCGCGCCTGCTCGACGCCCTCACCGTGCTCGGGCGCGTCAAGACCGAGGGCGCGCGCGGGCCCGTGGTGGTCTGCGTCATGGACCGCGAGCGCCTGGCCGAGTACCAGGCCATGGCCGGCGAGCTGCGCGCCGCCGGCATCCGCGCCGAGGTCTATCTCGGCGGCTCCGGCATGAAGGCGCAGCTCAAATATGCCGACCGGCGCCAGGCGCCGATCGCCATCATCCAGGGTTCGGACGAGGCGGCGCGCGGCGAGGTGCAGCTGAAGGACCTCGATCTCGGCGCCCGGATGGCGCAGGAGATCGCCGACAACACGCAATGGCGCGAGGCCCGGGTGGCCCAGCGCGTGGTGCCACGTCACGATCTCGTGAACGCCGTGCGTCAAATGCTGGTTTCCATCGGGGTTGTGTAACAAGAATCACAGACATGTGATGCTTTCTCGGCTATTCTGGGGACAATTGGTCGGATGACGCATCGGCCGCCGTGCGGCCGCGGCTCATTGTGCCCGCCGGCGCGGCGGCAGGGCTCCGATCGGACGAGGCTGCAGGGGAACAAGGCCAAGTCATGGAGCGCGCGCGCCGCCGCCTGACCGTGCTGGTGGCCCTGGATGTAGCGGGCTATTCCTCGCTCATCCGCGGCCACGAAGTGCGCACGCTGAGCGAGCTCGGCGTGATCTACCGGCGCCTCGGCCTGGAGACCCTGCCCAAGTTCGCCGGCACCGTGATCAAGACCATGGGCGACGGGGCCCTCGTCGAGTTCGAGAGCGTGCTCGACGCCGTCGAATGGACCATGGGCTTCCAGAGCGCCATGGCGCGGCGCAACGCCGCCCGGCGCCGGGCGCCGATCTGGGTGCGCGCCGCCATCGTGCTGGCCGACGTGATCGTCGCCGACACCGACCGGTTCGGCGCCGCCATCGGCTTCGCCACCCGCATGCAGGAGGTCTCGCCGCCCGGCGGCATCGCCATCACCCATTCCGTGCGCTGGCAGCTGATCGGCGAGCCGGCGACGGCGTTCAAGCCGGCGGGGCTGTTCACCCTGCGCAGCGTGCCCTACCCGGTCGAGGCCTGGATGTGGGCGCCGCCCGGCGTCGCCCTGCCCGAGATGCGGCCGACCTCGGCCCAGCTGCTCGCGCCCGACCTGGAGGGCGACACCCATCTCGGCGACCCCAGGCCGCTCCTGGTGATCCTGCCCTTCGACAACCTGACCGGCGACCCCGCGCTGGAGCCGATCGCCGACGGCGCGGTCGAGGAGATCACCGCGACCCTGGCGCGCCTGCGCGACATCCGCGTCGTCGCCCGCAACACCGCCTATACCTACAAGGGCCGGGCGACCGACGTCCGCGCCCTGGTGCGCCAGATCGGCGTGCGCTACGTCGTCGAAGGCAGCCTGCGCGGCAGCCGCGACCGGCTGCGCATCACGGCGCAGTTCATCGAGGCCGAAGGCGGGGCGCATCTGTGGTCCGGCCGCATCGACGGCACCGCGGCCGATGCGCTGACCCTGCAGGACGACATCGCCACGCGCATTGCCGGCGCCCTGCACCCGATCATCCGCTCGGCGGAGATCGCCCGGGCCCAGGCCCAGGCCGGTGGCGAGCGGCTGACGCGCAGCCTGACCCTGCGGGCGATGCCCTATTTCTGGGCGCATCGGCGCGAGGACAATGCCCGCGCGCTGGAGCTGCTCACCCAGGCGCTGGCGGTCGACGCCCGGCACGGGCTGGCGCTCGGGCTCAAGGGCTGGTGCCTCGCCCAGCACGTCGCCTACATGTGGTCCGACAATCCGGCGCGCGACAAGGCGCTGGCCATCGGCTTCGCCGAGCGCGCCGCCCAGACCACCGAGCCCGACGCCCTCGTCTTCACCACCATCGGCGCGACGCTGTCCCTGCTGCAGGTCGACCAGTCGCGGCCGCTGCAGTTCATCGAGCGGGCGCTGACGCTCGATCCGACCTTCGCCTGGGCCTGGACGCGGCAAGGCTATGCGCTGGCCTATTCCGGCAAGCCGCGCGAGGGCATCCGCGCCCTCGAGCACGCGGTGGCGCTAAGCCCGGACGACCCGGTGCTGTTCAACGCCTTCGGGGGCCTGGGCACCTGCCATTTCATCCTGGAAGACTATGCCGCCGCCATCCATTGGGCGCAGAAGGCGCTGAACGACCGGCCCGGCATGGTGTGGGCCAACCGCCTGCTCGCCACGTCAGCCGCCCATGCCGGCGACCTCGACCTGGCGCGCAGCGCGGCGCAGCAGCTGTTCGCGGCCCATCCCGATCTCAGCATCCGGCGGATGATCGATTCGATCCACAATCTCGACGGCCCCTATCTCGACCGTTTCCTCGACGGGCTGCGCCTGGCCGGCATCCCGGAGGAATCGCGCTCGGCGGAGGGCGGGGGCGACGAGGAGCTCCCGCTCGACGCCACCGCGCCCTGGCTGGCGGGGGATTGAGGCGCATCGCACGGTCGCCATCGCGCGGTTGGTGCGACAGTCACGGTTCTTAGCGCCACGGTTCCGTCATGGCCGGGCTTGACCCGGCCATCCACGCGATCGCGACGGCTGCGCGTTCTGATGCTCCATCGGTCCGAGCCCTTCCCTGCGCAACCTGAGTTCGCGTGGATGGGCGGATCCAGTCCGCCCATGACGGCCGCGGGTGGTGCGATCGTCATGCCAAGAGCGCAATTAAGTCAAACCCCGCTTTCCCATCGCGCGGCGCGCCGCTGCCTGCTAGAGAACCCGCGACCGGCGGGACGTTCCCGCCAGCGGAATGCCGGGATGCCTGACCCTTCCTATGCCGCCCTCGACGCGCTCGCCGAGCGCGCGGGCTACGAGCCGCTCGACCCGCCGATCCTGCAGCCGGCGGACCTGTTCCTCGACCTGCTCGGCGAGGACATGCGTCGCCGCGCCTTCCTGACCACCGATGCGGAAGGGCGCGAGTTCTGCCTGAGGCCTGACTTCACCATTCCGGTCTCGCTGCACCATCTCAAGCACGCCGCCGCCGGCGCGGTCGGCGCCTACGCCTATCGCGGTCCGGTGTTTCGCTTCCGCACCGACGGGCCGGGCGAATTCGCCCAGGCGGGCTTCGAGAATTTCGGCCGCACCGACCTCGAAGCCGCCGATGCGGAGATGCTGGGCCTGGCGATCGAGGCGGTGCAGGCGCTCGGGCTGGAGAGCCCGGAGATCCGCATGGGCGATGCCGGCATCGTCACCGCCATGCTCGACGCCCTCGCCCTGCCGCCGGTCTGGCGCCGGCAGCTCGCCAACGACGTGCTGCGGGTGAAGAACCTCGACGCCGATCTCGCCCGCCTCGGCGAGACCACGCCGAAGAACGGCGCGGCCGCCTATGCCGGCTTCCTCGCCGCGCTCGAGGGCGCCGATCCCGGCGCCGCGCGCGCGGCCGTGGCCGACCTCCTGTCGATCGCCGGCATCCAGCCGGTGGGCGGGCGCACGGTCGACGAGGTGGCGGACCGCTTCCTGGAGCAGGCGGCGCTGTCCTCGGGCGGCGGCATCCCGGCCGAGACCGTGGCGCTGACCAGGCGCCTCTTCGCCGTGGCCGGCGACCCGGACAGCGCCTCGGCGGCGCTCCGGGCGATCGCCGCCGACGCCAGGCTCGACCTCGGCGCGGCGCTCGACGCCTTCGACCGGCGCACCGGCTTCTTCGCCGCGCAGGGCGTCGACGTCGGCGCGGTGAAGTTCTCCACCGCCTTCGGCCGCCGACTCGACTACTATACCGGCTTCGTGTTCGAGCTGCACGACCCGGCACGGCCCGAGGGCCCGCAGCTCGTCGGCGGCGGGCGCTACGACCGGCTGATGACGCGGCTGGGGGCGCCGGCGCCGATCCCGGCCGTGGGCTGCTCGATCTGGCTCGATCGGTTCGCGGGAGAGACGCCATGACCGACTCTCCGCTGCTGCTCGGCATTCCCTCCAAGGGCCGCCTGCAGGAGAACTGCGCCGCCTTCTTCGGCCGCGCCGGCATGCGGTTCGTGCAGGAGCGCGGCGCCCGCGACTATCGCGGCGCGGTGGCCGGCATGGACGACGTGGAGGTGCTGTTCCTCTCCGCCTCCGAGATCGCCGGCCAGCTCGCCTCCGGCGCCATCCACATGGGCGTCACCGGCGAGGACCTGGTGCGCGAGACCATCCCGCGCGCCGACGAGCGCGTCCTCATGATCGAGCCGCTCGGCTTCGGCCAGGCCAACGTGGTGGTGGCGGTGCCGCAGGCCTGGATCGACGTGCGCGGCATGATGGACGTGGAGGACGTCGCCGCGAGCTTTCGCCAGCGCCACGGCCGGCGGCTGCGGGTGGCCACCAAGTACGTCAACCTGACGCGCGGCTTCTTCTCCGGCCACGGCGTCGCCGACTATCTCATCGTCGAGAGCCTCGGCGCCACCGAGGGCGCGCCCGCCTCCGGCGCCGCCGACCTGATCGTCGACATCACCACGACCGGCGCCACGCTCGCCGCCAATGCGCTGAAGGTGCTGGAGGACGGCATCATCCTGCGCTCGGAGGCGAACCTCGTCGGCTCGCTGTCGGCGCCCTGGGGCGCCCGCGCCCGCGCCGGCGCCGCGGCCGTGCTGGCGCGCATCGCCGCCCAGGCCCGCGCCGCGGCCACGCGCGAAGTGCGCTGCGCCCTCGCCGAGGCGGACGAGCCGCTGCTCGCGGACCTTGCCGGACGCTTCGGCGCCGGCGCTCCCTTCGGCCCGCCAGCCGCCGGTCAGCCGCTGACGCTGCACGCGCCGGCTGCGACGATCTACGCCCTGGCCGACTGGCTGGCGGCACGGGGCGCCCACACCATCTCGGTCTCGACCCTCGACTTCGTGTTCGAGCCGGAGAACGCGCTGATGCAAAAGCTCGAGGCGGGGCTCGGGCCGACCCCTGCCGCGGACGGCGCCCGGGCCGGCTGAGCGGCGCGCCGCACCGCCGGCCGGGCTCGTCCCTGTTGGCGCCGGTGCGGCGGCATGCGAGGCTGCCGAAGCCGGTCGGACACGCTATGGTGACAGGCCCGGCGCGCTGGCCCGCCGGGCCGGAGCCGATGGAGGGGCGATGAGCGAGGACGAGAGCGCGATCGCCGGGGTGCGGATTCTGATCGTCGAGGACGAGGCGCTGCTCTCGCTCCTGCTGGAGGACATGGTGCAGGACCTCGGCTGCACCGTCGCCGGCAACCTGTCGAGCCTGGAGGCGGCCCGCGGCTTCCTCGCCGCCGCGCCCGGCCCGATCGACCTTGCCATCCTCGACGTCAATCTCGGCGGCACGCCGAGCTATCCCATCGCCGCCATGCTGGACGAGCGCGGCATCCCCTTCCTGTTCGTCACCGGCTATGACGAGCGCGACATCGACGAGGCCTGGCGCGACCGCCCGCGCATCTCCAAGCCCTTCAACGTGCCCGACCTCGAGCACGCGATCGCCCGGGTGGCGGGGCGGGCATAGGCGGCCGCCGCGCCCGATCGGCGACCGCCTGCCCCTTCAGGGCGTTTCCGAGCCCGCCCAAAGCGTTTTGCGATTTGGCGGAATCGCCAAGCATCGCAAAGACGCGTCGAAACAAGGAGCTAGAGCAAAGCAGCGTTTCCGTCCAAACGCGCTTTGCTCTAATCCTCGTCCCAGCGCCGCTTGGCCGGGCCGCCGCGGTGGGCCTTGCTGATGCGGGCCCAGCGCCGGCGCTCCTCGGCCCGCGCCACCGGATCGTCCCGGCGGTCGAGATGCGCCAGCTCGCGGCGCAGCTTGTCATAGCTGCGCCACCGCGCCTCCTCGAGCCTGCCCTCCTCCAGCGCGGCCCGGACGGCGCAGCCCGGCTCCCTGCCATGCGCGCAGTCGCCGAAGCGGCATTGCTGCGCCAGCGCCTCGATATCGGCGAAGGTGGCGGAGACGCCGCTCTCCGCGTCCCACAGGCCGAGCTCGCGCATGCCGGGGGTGTCGAGCACCAGCCCCCCGCCCGGCAGCAGCACGAGCTCGCGATGCGTGGTGGTGTGGCGCCCGCGCGCATCCTGCTCGCGGATCGCCTGCGTCGCCATCACCGGCCCGCCGGCGAGAGCGTTGAGCAGGGTCGACTTGCCGACGCCGGAGCTGCCGAGCAGCACGGCCGTGCGGCCAGGCCGGATCAGCGCGCGCACCGCCGCCAGGCCCTGGCCGGTGAGGGACGAGACGGCGAGAACGGGCGCCCCCGCCGCCACGCTCTCCGCCGCCGCCACGACCCGCGCCGGATCGGTGCCGGCGTCGGCCTTGGTCAGCACCACCACGGGCTCGGCGCCGCTCTCCCAGGCGATGGCGAGATAGCGCTCCAGCCGCCGCAGGTTGAAGTCGGCGTTGAACGAGGCGAGCAGCAGCGCCAGGTCGACATTGGCCGCCACGGCCTGCGCCGCGGGTTCGCCGGGGCCGGCCGCCCGGCGCCGGAACAGGGTGCGGCGCGGCAGCACGGCCTGGATGGTCGCCGTGCCCTCCGCCGGGCGGGCGGCAGCGGCCACCCAGTCTCCGGCGACCGGATAGCCTCCCGCCTCGGCCTCGAAGGCGAGACGGCCGGACAGGCCGGCGGCGAGGTCCCCGGACGGGGTGATCAGGCGATAGAGGCCGCGCTGCTGGACGGTGACGCGGCCGGGGACCAGCCCCGCCGCCGCATGCGGCGCAAAATCGTTCTGGAGCGCGGAGCTCCAGCCATAGGGTTCGAGCACTTGGGATCTCTTTCGGTCGGATAGCCAATCAGGCGCCGGCCGAAAGCAGCTCCCCCGCTTGATTCAGGGCAGCCGAACGGCGGCGCAGCGGAGCGCGTTGACGACGACAATCATGTCCTGGCTCCTTTCCTGCTGGCGTGGCCGAGGCCGGCAGGCATAGCAGAGGACGAGCGCCAAGACTAGGGTGGGCGCCGTTGAAGCCCGCTCCGTCCCGGTCCAGGATCGGCTTGCCGCTCCGCAGACGGCGGGAGCGCAACACGCGGAGGCCCGCCATGCCGACCCCAGAACCTTCCTCGCCGATCGCCTCGGACGACGTGCCCTGGGAGGGCTGGAACGCGGTGCCGCGCTTCGGCGTGCGCTACCGGCACCTCAGCCGCGCGGCGCTCGGCTCGGACTACCGCGTCGGCGTCGCCATCGAGGAGCTGCCGCCGGGCAAGCAGACCGCGCCGGCGCACTGGCACGTGTTCGAGGAGGAGCACGTCTTCATCCTCGAAGGCTCGCTCACCCTGCGCCTCGGCGCCGACAGGCACGCGATGTCGGCCGGCGACTATGCCTGCTTTCCCGCCGGTCAGCGGGCGGCGCATTGCCTGATCAACAGCGGCGAAGAGCCCTGCCGCTATGTCATTATCGGCGAGAGCAACCCGAACGAGGTCGTGGTCTACCCCGACTCCAACAAGGTGCTCCTGCGCGCTCTCGGGCGCCGGACGATTCTCGACCTCGCCGCGACGCGCGGCTACTGGGACGGCGAGGACACGGGCCTGCCGCCGGGCATCCCTGCGCCCGCCGGCGCCCCGGCCGGCGCGCCCGAACCGGCGGCAGCGCCGCATCCGCCGATCGCCTCGGACGCCGTGCCCTGGGAGGAGACGGATGCCGGCCCGCGCTTCGGCGGACATGCGAAACACCTGACCTACGCCGCCGTGGGCGCGGACTACCGCGTGGGCGTGCTGATCGAATCCCCCGCCCCCGGCCGGCGCCTGGCACCGCGCCACTACCACATGCTGGAGGAGGAGCATGCGCTGATCCTCGAAGGCGAGGCGACGCTGCTGCTCGGCGAGGAGCGCCATGTGATGCGGCCCGGCGACTATGCCTGCTTCCCCGCCGGCCTGCCGGTCGGCCATTCCCTGATGAACAGCGGCAGCGGCCCCTGCCGCTATCTCATGATCGGCCAGCGCAACCCGGCCGACGTCTGCGTCTATCCCGACTCCAACAAGATGGCGGTCGCCGGCCTGCAGCGGCGCGACGGGGTGTTCGACATGGCGGTGGTGCGGGGATACTGGGACGGCGAGGCGGAGTGACCAAAGGCGCGCGCATCGCGGCCCGGCGCGCCGAAGACCGGAGCGCACAAAGAATCGTTAGGCATCTGTCCTAACGCTCCGGTATCTCTTCTCTGCTACCTCGCAAGCCGATGCCGGGACATCGGGGGCCCCTTTGGCCGAGAGCAGCGCACAGGCGATGGACACACCTTGGCGAAGCATCGCTCGCCATGCGGCGGCGTGCCCGAGCCCGCACAACACCCAGCCGTTCCGGCTGCGCATCCGCAGCGAGACCGAGGCCGAGGTCGTCTTCCTGCCGCGACGCGGGCTCTGGGTCGCCGACCCCCATGGCCGCTTCACCTGGCTGACGGCCGGCATCTTCGTCGAGCTGTGCACCATCGCGGCGCATGGCCTCGGCTTCGAGCTTGAGCAGCGGACCGATTTCGTGCCGATGTATCGCGACGGCGATACCGAGACGCCGCAGGTCATCGCACGCCTGACCCTGCGCCCGGCGGACGGCGCCGTCGCCGATCTCGATCCCGCGCTGATCCTGGCCCGCCACACCTCGCGCCTGCCCTATGACGGCCATCCCATCCCCGAGGCGCTACTGGCGGAGATGCAGGCCGAGGCCGCGCGCACCGGCCACCGCTTCGAAGCGCGCAACGACGGCGAGGCGATCCGCTGGGTGGTCGAGCTCAACCGGCAGGCGCTGTTCCACGACATGCTGAACGCGCCGATCCGCCGGGAACTGGTGCGCTGGCTGCGCTTCGGCACGCGCGAGGAGGACATCACCGGCGACGGCCTGTCGGCGCGCTGCCTCGGCTTTTCCGCCCCGCTGCTGCGCAGCTTCTTCACCCGGCCCGGCTTCTGGACCCTGCCCGGCATCCGCAGCCTCGTCGGCGCGCTCTATCGGCGCAGCATGAAGGGGGTCGGCACAGTCGGCTGGCTCCGCGGCCCCTATGTCACCATGGAAGACTGGTTCCGTGCCGGCACGACCATGATCCGGCTTTGGCTGATCGTCGCCCGGCACGGCTATCACTGGCAGCCCTACGGCTCCGTCATCACCTCGGACGAGGCGCGGACCAACATGATCCGCTATTTCGACATGCCGGACGAGAAAGGCGGGGCGGACGCGGTCTGGCTGCTGCTGCGGCTCGGCAAGAGCGCCCCGCCGCCGATCAGCCGGCGGCTGCCCTTCGAGGATATCGTCCTATGCGGCTGATCAAGAGCACGGTCAGGCCGTTCTTCCTCTTTCTGGTCGCGGTGGTGAACGGCGTGGAGCGGGCCTTCGCCTCGTCGCGCCACGCCTACAGGATCCTGCTGGTCCCCGGCTTCGAGCGCATCCGCTGGGGCCTCGGCGCCTGGCGGGCCTGGGCCAATTTCTACCACGCCTATCGCCGGGTGCCGGCCTACCGCCACTATATCGACGGTCTCGGCGGCAGGCCGGAGATCCGGCTCGACCACGTCACCAAGCCGGACCTCACCTCGATCCCGGAGATGGACAAGGAGTCCTATATCAAGAAGTACCCGCAGGAGGAGCGGCTGCTGGGGGGCAAGCTGCCGTCGGCCGGCGTGATGGTCGACGAATCCTCGGGCAGCAGCGGCACGCCGACGAGCTGGGTGCGCGGCCGGACCGAGCGGCAGATCACCAAGCAGATGATGCAGATGACGTTCCTGCGCATCACCGGCGAGGCGGAAACCCTGTTCGTGCTCAACGCCTTCGCCCTGGGCGCCTGGGCCACCGGCATGAACGTCGCGATCTCGCTCACCGACACGACCATCCTCAAGTCGACCGGGCCGAACCTCGACAAGATCATCGCCACGATCCACGAGTTCGGCCCGCGCTTCCGCTATGTCGTGATGGGCTACCCGCCCTTCCTGAAGACGCTCGCCGACGACCCGCGCCTCGACTGGTCGCGCTTCAAGGTCGATGGCGCCTTCGGGGGCGAGGGCATCTCGGAAAGCCTGCGCGACTACCTCCTCAAGAAGTTCCAGCGGGTGATCGGCAGCTATGGGGCCTCGGATCTCGAGGTCAACATGGCGCTGGAGAGCGAGCTGACCATCAAGCTGCGCCGCGCGCTGCTGGCCGACGAGCGGCTGCGCCAGGCGATCATCCGGACGGAGTACGGCGTCACGCCGATGGTGTTCCAGTACAACCCGCTGGCCTATTACCTTGAGGAGAACACCAGGGGCGAGCTGGTGGCGACCATCTCCCGGCCGTACAACATCTCGCCGAAGATCCGGTACAACATCCACGACCGCGGCCATGTCCTGCGCTTCGGCGAGCTCCGGCGCATCCTGCGCGAGCTCGGCCTGGAGGACGTGCTGAAGACCAGCGGGCGCGTCCTCGACCTGCCGCTGCTGTTCATCTATGGCCGTTCCGACATGTCGATCGAGTATTACGGCGCCAAGGTCACGCCCGACAGCCTGCGCGAGATCCTGTTCGGGCTCGACGTGCTGGCGCCGGTGCTCAGCACGTTCCGGCTGATCTCCTATGAGGACCAGGCGCACAACAAGCGCATGGAGGTCGCGGTCGAGCTCGCCGCCGAGGCGAGCCTGCCCCTGCCGCTCGACGAGCTGCAGGACAAGGTGTTCACCCGGCTCGCCGCCATGAACGGCGACTTCCTCAACGCCTGGAAGCGCACCGCCACGCCGGAGAACATGCCGGCGCTGAGGGTCCACGCGTTCAACACCGGACCGTTCGAGGGCGGCCAGCGCCGGCTCAAGAACGAATATGTCGCCTCGAAGATCAAGTACGACAGCCTGTAGGGGCCTCTCTCAGGCATCGTCGGGGAGTAAGTGAATTGAATCGCGGTGGGGCCAGACGGCGTTCCTATCGGTCGGTGCTCGACGCCTGGGCCTTCCCTCCCCCTTGCGGGGAGGGATAAAGGGTGGGGGTCGTGCAGAACGACGCGGATCGGATGGTAAAGGGCACGCTGTAACGAGCGCTGAGCCCTGTTCTGATGGACCCCCACCCCTTGCCCCTCCCCGCAAGGCGGAGGGGATCGGCTGACGTCGCGTTTGATTCAGTTATTCGCCGACAAATCCCTAACCATAGAGCGGCCGGGTCAGGCAATGGACCCCGCCGGTCGCCTTGGCGATCTCGGTGCCCTTGACCAGCTGGATGGTCACGTCGGCCGCCTCTTCCAGGGCCGCCTTGAGCTCGGCCGGCAGGTCGAAGGCGAGATAGCGGCGCCGGCCCAGCGGCAGCAGGTTGCAGCGCTCATGGGCGATGGCATCGGCCTTGTCGCAGCGGATGATCGAGCAGCCGAGGGCCTCGGCGTAGGACAGGGGGTCGACCGGGCTGAGCCGCCGGTCCCGGTCGATCAGGAAGCCGGAGCCGAACATGCCCGCGGCCGCCAGGATCACCTTGTTCGGCAGGACGGTGAAGCCGGTGTCGAGATGCAGCAGGTCGGGATCGTGCGAGAGCCCGATGATGGCGTCGGCATGCTCGGGGATGAGGTCGAGCGCCAGCTTGATCGCTGCGGCCTTCGTGGTGCGGACGCCGAAGCCGATCAGCAGCACGCGCTTGCCGTCGAAGGTGACCGGCAGGAGGTCGCCGCCCTCCAGATATTCGTCGTGCTCGAAACGCGTGAGCGCCCTCATGCCGAGGTGCTCGAGCGCCCTGCCGACCACGTCCGCCTCCCGGGCCCGGCTCGCCAGCGCCGGACGGGCCGGGATGAAGGCCGACGGCGCCCAGGGCAGGGTCACGCTGCTGTCGCGCATGAAGATCAGGTTCGGGTTGGCCGCCGCCTCCAGGCGATAGGGCTCGTGATCGCCGAGCAGGTCCTCCAGGAAGATCGTCTCGACATGGCTGCCGACCAGCGCGGCGAAGCCGTCATACTCGGCATAGAGCTCGTCTGGGTGCGGCAGGTCGAGGAAGTTGAGCTCGGCGAGACGATCCCTGGAAAGATTTTCGAGAGACGCCCCGTGCCGCGGGTGATGCATCAGGATCCGGCGCGGCGGCACGTGGTATTCGGAGAAATCGTGCACGTCCGTGAGCAAGACGATCTCCCTGCGATCTTGCGCCGACACTGCAATTGGAACGCCGAAACCTAGGGTGCTGATCTTGATGAATGGTTAGCGCACCCTCGCCTATGTCCGCACCGCCTCGATCGGCGCGGTGAGCGTCGCCCTTGTGCCCGGCTGGGTGTCGTCATAGTCCAGCGTGCCGCCGAGCTGGCGGACCAGCCCCTCGATCAGCCGGCTGCCGAAGCCGCTGCGGGCCGTGCCGCGTCCCGCGCCCTCGTCCGTGACGATCAGGCGGAACAGGTTCCTGTCCTCGGCCAGGGTGACGCGCAGGGGTCCCGGGGCGCCGCCATAGGCGTACTTGTTGGCGTTGATGACGAGCTCGGTCAGCACCAGGCCGAGGCCGACGGCCCGGTCGTTCGGCAGCATGATCGGCTGGAGGTCGCGGACGAGATGCCGGCCCCAGTCCTCGCCGATCGAGGCGACGAGGTCGTCGAGCAGCTCATCGAGGTAGCGGGCCGCATCGATGGTCTCGAGCTGGTCGGACCGGTAGAGGCGCCGGTGCACCAGCGACACCGCGGCGATGCGCCGGCGCGCTTCCCCGACCGCCGCCTGCAGCGCCGCATCCGCGCTCTCGCGCGCCTGCATCGACAGGAAGCTGGAGACGAGCTGCAGGCTGTTCTGGACGCGGTGGTTGATCTCGCCGATCAGGAATTCCTTCTGCTGGAGCAGCGCCTCCTTCTGCTCGACCGTCGTCAGCAGCTGGCGGTTGAGATCCTGGATGCGCCGGGTCTGCCAGACGTTCATCACGGCGACGCAGAGGCGGCCGGCGGCCTCGACCTCGGGGATGGTCCAGCGACGCGCCCGCCCCCTGACCATCTCCGTCCAGGCCTCGAAGCTGGCGCGCGGATTGAGCGTGCCGCCCGCGGCGGTCATCGCCGCCTTGTGCGGATTGCCGGCCCAGTTGACCACCTCGACCTCCTCCGCCCGGAACCAGAGCACCACCCAGGGCTCGCTCGCCGAGAGGACGACGGCCAGCACGCCGCCCGCCAGACCCTGCTCCGCGTCCGGCAGGGCATAGTGACCGACGAGCGTGCTGCTGGCGAAGACCGGCTGGCCCGGCTTGGCGATCACCCAGGCCGCCAGCCTGCGCACCGAGTCCTCGGCGGGACAGCGTCCGCCCGTCACCACCTCCCGGCCACGCAGCACCGCGACGCCGTCGCCGTCGAGCATCGCCATGATGTCGCCGAGATGATGGGAGATCGCCGCGTCCAGCGATCCCTGGCGCAGCAGCAGATCGACGATGCGATCCTCATGGGTGCGCAGCCGCACCCGCTCGCGATAGGCGTCGGTCTCCTCCCGCGCCTTGATCTGGCGCGACAGGCCGCCCGCCAGGGCGCGGCAGGCGGCGCGCAGGTCGGCGCCGACCAGGCGCGGCGCGGCACTGTGGCAGGCGATCAGGCCCCAGAGCACGCCGTCCTTGACGATCGAGATCGAGGCGGAGGCGGCGACGCCCATGTTCTTCAGGTACTGGACATGCACCGGCGAGACGCTGCGCAAGGCGCAGTCGCTCATATCGAGCGGCTCGGCGGCCGGCCGGGCAGCAGGCACCAGCGGCGCCGGCCGGTAGGCGACGTCCGGAATGACGCGCACGAGGTTGCGGACGTAGAGCGCCCGCGCCTGCCGCGGAATGTCGGCGGCCGGAAAATGGTGGTTGAGAAAGGAACGCTGGCCTGCCGCTGCGTCCTCGGCGAGGACGACGCCGGCATCGTCCTCCAGGAACTGGTAGACCATCACGCGGTCGTAGCCGATCAGGCGGCGGAACTCGACCGCCGCGACGGCGCAGAGCTGCCTGAGGTCGGCCGCCCGCTCGAAGGCGGCGGCCGCCGCCTCCAGCTGCGGCAGGAGCGCGGCGCTGGAGGCGGCGGAAGCGGCCGGCTCGAGCTCGACGATCACGGCGTCTCCGGCGCGATGGAAGGCGCCGTCGAAGCTCTCGGCCCCGCCGGGCACCGCGACCTGCCGCAGCGTGCCCCGCTCGGCGGCTGCCACGGCCGCGGCGGTCGCGGCGCCCAGCAGCTCCGCGCAGGGCAGGCCGATCCAATCCGCGCGGCCGAGGCGGCCTTCGATGTCGCCGGCGCCCTGCCGCACCGCCGTGGTGGCGGGGTCGAGCACCAGCATCAGCCCATGCGGCTGGATCGATCCGGGGATGTGGATCGGCTCGCGATCGCAGGCGGCGAGATCGAGGTCGTCGCTCACGCCGGGCTTCCGCACAGGACGCGCTCGGCATGGTCGAAGCCGCGGACCGCGCCGAAAACCGCCTCGCCGACGCGCTCGGCATCGCCCTCGGTCTCGCGCTCCAGCACCGACAGGAAGCTGCGCCAGCGCGCGCCGGTCGCGGCACCATAGGGATCGAGGAAGGCGAGATCCGGGTCGGCGACGCCCTGCCGGGCCAGGGCGTGCAAGATGGCGCGGCCGCCGAGCGTCGAGCCTTCGAGGACATAGAGCAGGCCCAGCGCCTCCGCGCGGCTGCGCGGGCGCGGGAAGGCCGGCGCCTCGCCGACGAAGCGGCTGAGCAGATGGGCGCGGCTGCGCGCGCCGAACTCAAGACCAGCCACCGGCTCGAGGGCCTCGGCCAGCGCCGCGTCCGCGGGCACGTGCAGGGCGGCGTAGCGCCGGATCAGGGCCTCGCGGCTGGCGCACTCGGCGAAGCGCCGCACCGCGTCCAACCGCTCCTCCAGACGGCGATGGGTCTCGCGCGTCGCGTTCCGCATGCCTTCGAGAGCCGGCACCCGGCGCGCTGCCTCGTCGTCACGGTTCAAATCGGCATCCTCGTTACCTGCGACAATAGCCCAAACGCGCATGGGTGGATTTTGTGCCAATGTCGATATCCTGCTTTTGCAGGGCGCCGGGCGGCCGTTCTATTTCCGCCGCATCGCATCCAGCAGCGCCGCGCCGAGCGCCCCCTGCCCGCCCCCATCCCGCTCCTTCGGCGCCGGCGGCCGCGGCGCGCCCCGCGCCGCCTCGCCGCCGCGCCCGCCGATCGGCTCGCCGGCCTTCCGCCCGCCATCCCGACGCATCGACAGGGCGATGCGCTTGCGCTTCACGTCGACCTCGATGACGCGCACCGTCACGACGTCCCCGACCTTGACCACCTCGGCGGCCTCCTTCACCCGGCGGTCGGCGAGCTCGGAGATGTGGACGAGGCCGTCCTGGTGCACGCCGATGTCGACGAAGGCGCCGAAGGCGGCGACGTTGGTGACGACGCCCTGCAGGCTCATGCCGGGCCGGAGGTGGCCGATCTCCTCGATGCCCTCGGCGAAGGTCGCGGTCTTGAACTGCGGGCGGGGGTCGCGGCCGGGCTTCTCCAGCTCGGCCAGGATGTCCTTGACCGTCGGCAGGCCGAAGCGCTCGTCGACGAATTTCGCCGGGCTGAGCCCGCGCAGCATCGCCGCGTCGCCCATCAGGCTGCGCACGTCGCGGCCGCAGGCAGCGACGATGCGCTTGGCCACGGGATAGGCCTCGGGATGCACGGCCGAGGCATCGAGCGGCTCCTTGCCGCCGTTGATCCTGAGGAACCCGGCGCATTGCTCGAAGGTGCGCGGCCCGAGCCGCGGCACCGACAGGAGCTCGCGCCGCGAGCCGAACGAGCCGTGCTCGTTGCGGTGGACGATGATGGCGTCGGCGAGCGAGGCGCCGAGGCCCGAGACGCGCGCCAGCAGGGCGGCGGAGGCGGTGTTGAGGTCGACGCCGACCGCGGTCACCGCATCCTCCACGACGGCGTCGAGGGCGCGGGCGAGCTTGGCCTGGCTGACGTCGTGCTGGTACTGGCCGACGCCGACGGCCTTGGGCTCGATCTTGACCAGCTCGGCCAGCGGGTCCTGCAGCCGGCGGGCGATGGAGACGGCGCCGCGCAGCGACACGTCGAGATCCGGCATCTCCGCGGCGGCGAGCTCGGAGGCGGAATAGACCGAGGCGCCGGCCTCGGACACCACCATCTTGGCGGGCTTGGGCGCCGGCAGCTCGGAGACGAGCGCCTGCACCAGCCGGTCGGTCTCGCGGCTCGCCGTGCCGTTGCCGATGGCGATCAGCTCGACGCCGTGCTTGCGGATCAGCCCGGCCAGCGCCGCGGTGGCGCCGCGCACGTCGTTCCTGGGCTGGAAGGGATAGACGGTCGCCGTGTCGACCAGCTTGCCGGTGCGGTCCACCACCGCGACCTTGACGCCGGTACGGATGCCGGGGTCGAGGCCCATCGTCACCTTGGCGCCGGCCGGGGCGGCGAGCAGCAGGTCCTTCAAGTTGCGGGCGAAGACGCGGATCGCCTCCTCCTCGGCCCGCTCGCGGACGGCGGCCATCATGTCGATCGAGACATGGGTGGAGATCTTCACCCGCCAGGCCCAGCGGGCGACGCCCATCAGCCACGTATCCGCCGCGCCGCCGCCGCGGATGCCGTAGGCGCTCGCAATCATCGCCTCCACCGGCTTGACCGGCGCGGCATCGTCGGCGTCGACCTCGAGGTCGAGGGTGATCACCCCTTCCTCGCGGGCGCGCAGCAGCGCCAGCACCCGGTGGCTCGGCGCATCGGCCCAGCGCTCGGCATGGTCGAAATAGTCGGAGAACTTGGCGCCTTCCTCCTCCTTGCCCGCCACCACCCGGGCCCGCAGCATGGCCTTGCGCTGCATGTGGCCGCGGATCCGGCCGACCAGCTCGGCATTCTCGGCGAATTCCTCGGCCAGGATGTCGCGGGCGCCGTCGAGCGCCGCCTTGGCATCCGCCACCTTCTCGCCGAGATAGGCCTTGGCCGCCTCCGCCGGATCGAGGGTGCGGTCGGCCATCACGGCACGGGCGAGCGGCTCCAGGCCGTTCTCGCGCGCCGTATCGGCCTTGGTCTTCCGCTTCTGGCGGTAGGGCAGGTAGAGATCCTCGAGCTCGGCCTTGGTCTCGGCCTTGCCGATCTTGCCGGCGAGCTCGGGCGTGAGCTTGCCCTGCTCCTGGATCGAGGACAGGATGGCGGCGCGCCTCGCCTCCAGCTCCCTGATATAGCCGAGGCGCTCCTCCAGCCGGCGCAGCTGGGTATCGTCGAGGCCGCCGGTCGCCTCCTTGCGGTAGCGGGCGACGAAGGGCACGGTGGCGCCGCCGTCGAGGAGGGCGATCGCCGCGGCGGCCTGCTCCGCCCGGCATGAGATCTCGGCGGCAATGCGGGCGGCAAGCTCGGCTTCGGTCATGGCGGTCTCCAGAATCGGCGGCGACCATGCCGCTTCGGCGCGCGCTTGTCAGCCCTGGGGCGGATGCCGATCCACGGGAAGCCGCACGGCGGCCTGCCGCCGCTCAGCCCTGCGCGCGCTTGCCGAACCAGAAATCGAGCTCGCGCAGCCGCCGCCTGTCGCTGCCCGCATCCGATCCCGGAGCGCCGATCTGCCAGGCGTCGTCGTCGGCGAGGCCCTGCCATGCCGGCTTGCCGTGCTGGGCCTGCACGGACTGGCGCCAGCGGTACTGGCTGTAGACCTGCATGATGTGGCCGGCATATTGGCTGGCGAGATCGCCGTCGCCCTCGATCAGCAGGAGGTTCTCGTCGTTCACCCCGCTCGCCTTCGGGCCCATGTTGTGCGAGCCGGTCATGACAACGGGCTTCTGGCCATAGGGGTCGATGACGATGACCTTGCTGTGCACCATGGCGAAGGTGCGCGGCAGCTTGAGCAGCTCCTCGTGCCAATAGGCGAAGGGCCCGGGAATGGCGGCCGGCAGCACGACGTCGGCATTGGCGTCGATGCGCTCGCCGCGGTTGAACAGCGTCACCGGATTCTTGGCCGTGCCTGGATTCTGGTTCAGCACGCCCTGGATGTAGAGGTCGGGGTCATGGTGCTGGCCGCTGGGCGAGGCGAGGTCGACGATGTCGTTGAACAGCGTGCCGCGCGGGCCGGGGTTGAACATCAGGAACAGGATGCCCTCCCGCGCGCCGCGGATCAGCTCGCCCGCCTGCTCGAGGTCGAGCTGGCCGTGCATCGGGGTGAACCAGAGCGTGGCGCCGTCGAGCCCCCGCACCGTGCGGGGCGTCCCGTCGGCGGTGAAGAGGCTGGCGGGGGAGGCATCGCCGCAGTCGGCCAACCTCTTCCACTGGTCGAGATAGTCCTGCGCCAGCCCGGCATTGCGCACCAGCACCGCGTTGTTGGCCTGGGTGCACAGGCCCGTCATGGTCCAGTTGGTGCTGCCGGTCCACACCGCCTGCGGCGCCTGCTGCGCGTCGCAGATCACCAGGAACTTGTTGTGCGCCAGGGCGCGAGGCGCAGTCATGCGGTCGCGCAGGTCGCACATCGACAGGGCGGCGCGCGCGGCGGCATTCTCGTCCTCGCCCTTGTGCTTGACGCTGCCATTGCCGAGCACGACATGGGCGCGCGCGCCGAAGGCCCGGACGAGCGGGATCAGCTCGGGGTCGTCGAGCTCGAACAGGGCGGCGAAGACATGGCCGCCATCGCGTTCCGTCTCCGTCAGCAGGCTCGTCAGCGTCTCGTGCACCGGGCCGCCGAGGAAGTTGCGGATCCGGTCGCCCGGCGTGGCGATGATCTGGCGCAGCGCCTGGTCGGGATGGGCGTCGGGCAGCAGCCGCGCCAGCCACTGGCTGGCGACGATGCCGCGGTTGAAGAAGCAGGAGATCCGCCCCGCGGTCTCGGCGCCGATCTCGACCACCTCGCTCCAGGCCGAGGCGTTGGCGTCGTCCTCGGTCAGCGCGTCGGCCGATCCGACCATGGGCGCGACGCGATAGGCGACCTGGTCTCCGGGCCCGACCATGAAGTCCGACCAGACATATTTCTGGATCGGCCACTGCGTCGTCGGCTTGCGCGTGCCCGGCGCGACCTGCGGTCCGTTGGCGAAGCCGACCCAGCTCGACACCAGCTCGACGGCGAAGCCGTTCTCGCTGCCCGTCGTCTCCGGGCTCGGCGCGCTCCCGGCCGCCCGCTTGACGCGCCGGGTGAGGGCGAAGCCGCGGCAGCTCTCGATGAAGGGTGCCTGCCAGGCGAGAAAGGCGCTGTCGACGCCGGCGCGCACGACGAGATCCACTGGCATCCGCTCCTCCCATCATCCATCATTCCGCAACGGAATTGTAGATCGAGAGACGTCTTTCAGCCAGATCTATTGGAACATCGTGGCAATTTCACGCTGACGCGCAGATGAAACAGCGCATCATTACTTAGCCAACTTCGGAAAAAACAATTCCGCCCCGAAGCTGCGGCGACGCTACACCGACCGCATCAGCCCGCCGTCGACCCGGATGTTCTCGCCGGTGATGTAGCCGGCGTCGGGCGAGGCGAGGAAGGCGATGGTGCCGGCGATCTCGGCCATGGTGCCGTAGCGCTGCATCGGCACGCTCTCGCGCCGCTCCTCGGTGCCGGGCAGGCTGTCGATCCAGCCGGGCAGGACGTTGTTCATGCGCACGTTGAAAGGCGCATAGGTCTCGGCGAAGATCTTGGTGAAGGCGGCGAGGCCGGCGCGGGCCACCGCCGAGGTCGGGAACATCGGCGTCGGCTCGAAGGCCCAGGCGGTGGAGATGTTGACGATCGAGCCGGAGCGCTGCGCCTGCATGATCGGCGTCACCAGCCGGGTCGGCCTGACGGCGCTGAGGAAATAGACCTCCATGCTGCGGTGCCAGTCCTCGTCGGAGATCTCCAGGATCGGGGCGCGCGGGCCGTGGCCGGCGCTGTTGACCAGCACGTCGACCCGGCCCCAGCGCGCCACCACGGCGTCGACCAGGCGCTTCAGGTCGTCGTTGGACTCGTTGGAGCCGGTGACGCCGATGCCGCCGAGCTCCTGGGCCAGCGTCTCGCCCTTGCCGGACGAGGACAGGATGGCGACGGCATAGCCGTCGGCGGCGAGGCGGCGCGCCGCGGCGGCGCCCATGCCGCTGCCGCCGGCGGTGACGATGGCGACCTTGTCGGCCATGGCTTGTCTCCCTTTCAACTTCAGGCGGAACGCCGGGGATTCCCTGCCCTCGTTTCCGACGGGGCAAGGAGGCGGGACGCCGGCGCCGTTCCACTCTTTCCCAACTCTTAGGCCGTGCGGGCGCCGCCAACCATCGATTTCTGGTGCGCAGACCCTGTAGCGTTGCTACACCCTCGCGATGTCGCGGATGCCGCCCCTCGCCAGCCTGCGCGCCTTCGATGCCGCGGCGCGCCACCTCAACTTCCGGCTCGCCGCCGAGGAGCTGAACGTCACGCATGGCGCGGTGGCGCAGCAGATCCGGGCGCTGGAGGCGAGCCTCGGCGCAAGGCTGTTCGAGCGCGAGCCCCGCGGCCTGGCGCTCACGCCGACGGGGCGTGCCATGCATCCGCAGATCCGACGCGCCTTCGCACTGATCGCCGGCGCGCTGGCCTCGGTCGAGCCGACACGCGAGCGCGATCGGCGCGGGGTCACCGTGACGGTGACGCCGTCCTTCGCGGCCCGGTGGCTCATTCCCCGCCTCGGACACTTCGCGGCGATCGCTCCGGATGTCGAGGTCCGCGTGCTGGCGTCGGAAGCGATGGAGCGTCTGGGCGGCCACGGCCTGCCCGACCTCGCCGTTCGGCTCTCGGCGCCACCGTTCGAACGCGCGGTCGAGGCCGAGCTACTCCTCGCGGGCGACCTGTTTCCGGTCTGCAGCCCGTCCCTCGCCGGGAAGCTGTCGACGCCGGCCGATCTCGCCGGGGCGACGCTGCTGCACGACGCCCATGATGCCTGGCCGCTCTGGCTGGAACTGGCGAACGCTCCGGCGCCGCCGGCTGTCGGCCGGCGCTTCAACCAGACCGCGCTGGCGCTGGGCGCCGCGCTCGACGGCCAGGGCGTGGCGCTGGCTCCCGCCGCGCTGGTGGCGGACGACCTGGCGCAGCGCCGCCTCGTCGCCCCCTTCGGCGGCCGGATGCGCCTCGCCTCCGGGCGAGCCTTCTACCTCATCACGCCGAGGCTGGCGCGGACGCGGCCGGAGGTTTCGGCGTTCCGAGACTGGCTGCTGGCCGAGAGCCGGGCCGCCGTGTCGTGGGCCTAGGCAGAATCTCAGAACCTAAGCAGAGTTTCGGGGGGGGGGGGGGGGGGGGGGGCGGGCCCCCCCCCCCCCCCCGGGCGGCGGGGGGGGCGGGCCCGCGCGCCGCGCGC
>NZ_JAUSVX010000029.1 GCF_030814995.1 Labrys wisconsinensis
TTGCGCCACCGTCTGGGATACCTACGACGATATCCTCGACGCCTGTCAGACCGCCTGGCGATTCCTCCTCAACGATCCAGACCGAATCCGATCCACCGGCGCCCGCAAATGGGCCTGTGTCACTCCCTGAGTGGGCTGGTATGAGACGGCGTTGGAGGCGAGCGTGCCGTGCGCCTATGTCTTGGGCGATGCGGCGTATGGCGCCGACAGCAGTCTGTGCCGCATGCTGTAAACGCGCCATCAGCCCTATGTCCTGGCGGTCCGCGGAGCACACTCGATGCGCCGCGGCGGCGCGCGTGGGTTCGAGGCGACCTGCCCGGAGGAGTTCGCTGATGAGCTGACGCCGGGCGACTGGGCCTGCCACGCCGCTGGCGAAGGCGCCAAGGGCCCCAGGCTCTACGACTGGGCTCGCATTCGCCGCCCGTGGACGTCGGAGCAGGGCTTCGAGCATTGGTTGCTCGTCCGCCGCAAACGCTCCAAATCCGCCGAGAAGGCCTACTACCTGGTCTTCGCTCCGCCGGGGTCGACGCTGGCCGACTTGGCGGCTGTCGCAGGGCTGCGCTGGGCGGCGGAGTAGTGCTTCGAGCGCGCCAAGGACGACTTGGGCCTGGACCACTGCGAAGCTCGCTCCTGGCACGGATGGCATCGGCACATGAGCCTGTGCATGGCCGCCTTAGCCTTTCTCGCCAAGCTGTCGGCCGATCTTCGCCGCAGCTCATGGAGCAAACCGAATGAAACGAGTCCAGGCGCGACAATCGCCGCCTGATCCGCATGGGCGCTCTCGTGCCGAGCGTGCCGGAAATCCGCTGTCTCATCGCCCGGCTGTTCATCGCGCCGCCAACGCGAGCGCCCTTCGTCATGGCATGGTCGTTATGGCGAAGACGTCATCAGGCCGCCGCAACGACCAGACACTATAAACGCAAAAAGTATGCACAACCGTAGTACTAGAGCCTGATCCGAGTTTTTGAATCGGACTGGGATTCACAAGCTGAGCGAATTGTGATTCAGATTCTCTGCCGGGCGGAGGCCGGCAGAGATGCCGACAGCGCTTTCGCTTGATCTTCGTGTCCGGGTTCTTGCCGCAGTGGCATCGGGTCTGAGCCACCGGCAGGCCGCAGAGCGCTTCGGGGTCAGTGCTGCAAGCGTCAGCCGCTGGCGGCGCTGGAGCGTGAACAGGGCATCGCCCGTCCCCGACCGGTGGGCGGGGATCAGCGTTCGCGGCATATTGAGGCGCACGGCGAGTTGATCATGTCGCTCTACGAGGCGACCCCGGACATGACTCTGCAGGAACTGCGCATAGCCCTGGCCGAGGGGGGGCACGGTCGGGTATAGAAGCCTGTGGCGCTTCTTCGATCGTCACGGCATCACCGTGAAAAAAGACGGCGCATGCGGCCGAACAGGAGCGTCCCGACGTCTTGAGGCGGCGCCAGGCCTGGTTCGAGGGCCAACTCGATCTGGACCCGGAGCGGCTGGTCTTCATCGACGAACCGAAGGTCCGCGCGGAGCAGCGAGACGTGGGCCTCGACCAACATGGCTCGCCTGCGCGGTCGGGCACCCCGCGGTCAGCGCCTGCGGGCCTCCATCCCGCACGGGCATGTGTGGACGCCCCCTTGGGCGCAAGTGAAATCTTGGGACAGGCGCGGCGCGTGATCGGGTGCTGCCATGTGTCCGACCTCTGATGCGGCTGGTTCATGTGCCGCGGGCCCGTATGGGAGTACGAGGGGCGGGACCACATCACTGGAACGCGCTCGAAGCGCTCACCATGCGCCTGGTTCTCCCGACCCCGCCTCACCGACGTTGCGCCATACCTATCCTTCAACCTCCTCACGCCTTCCGACAGCCTCGCGTCCGCTCGCCTACGCGGAGACGGCCGGAGTTCGGTAGATTCCACCCTTCGTCAGCAATGCCCAGGCGATGCGCGCGTTCTTGTTGGCCAGCGCCACAATCACCAGCATCGGCGGCTTGCGCGCCAACATCCGGCCGAGCCACGAGCCGACCGGCACGCCTTTGCGTTTGGCCCAGCGCACAACTGCGCTCGAGGCGATGATGAGAAGCCGTCGTAATGTGCGTTCTCCCATGCGCGAGGTGCGGCCGAGACGCTCCTTGCCGCCGGTCGAACGCTGCACCGGCGTCAGGCCGACCCAGGCAGCAAAGTCACGGCCAGAGCGGAACGTCTCCACCGGCGGCGCCAGCGCCTCGATGGCGGTGGCGATCAATGGACCGATCCCGGGCACCGTCATGAGCCGGCGAGCAACGTCATCGGTCTTCGCCCGTGCAGCAATCTCCGCATCAAGCGCGGCAGTCTGTTCCTGCAGGTGGCGCAGCGCGCCGACAAGCACGGCGAGGCAGGTGCGGGCGGCCGGCGGCAGGCCCGAGCCGGAATCCTCGATCTGCGCGATCAGCCGCCCGACGTGGAAGGGACCTTGTGGCGCAATCAACCCATACTCAGAAAGGTGACCGCGGATCGCGCTGATGAGCTGTGTGCGCTGGCCAACCAGCACATCACGAGTCCGAAAGATCATGGCAGAGGCCTGTTTGGTCTCGCTCTTCACGGCTACGAAACGCATGGTCGGGCGCTGCGCGGCCTCGCAGATTGCCTCGGCATCGGCCGCGTCGTTCTTTTGGCGCTTGACGAAAGGCTTCACGTAGGCCGGCGCAATCAGCTTCACCTCGTGGCCGAGCTTACCGATCTCGCGGCCCCAATAATGGGCGCCGGGGCAGGCTTCCATGGCGACTACACGGAGAGGATGGCCAGCGAAGAAGGCCAGCACCTGATCGCGCCGCAGCTTCCTGCGGAAAGCCGGAGTGCCGTTGGCATTCGCGCCATGCGCCTGGAAGACGTTCTTGGCCAGATCCAGGCCGACGGTGCTAACCTCTGTCATGGACACCTCCCTTGGTGGCTCTGAAACGCCACCACCTTGGCACGTCGATGGCATCGGGGGGGCGTCTACCCCATCACCGGAAGACCACCACCTTCGTCGCGGGGTTGACGACGCGCGGTATGATCGCCCCCTTCGTGCTCGCCGGTCCGATCCACCGGCGCGCCTTCGAGACCTATGTCGAAAAGGTCCTCGTCCCCGAACTCAGGTCCGGCGACATCGTCATCATGGACAACCTGTCCAGCCACAAGGGGCCGCGAGTGTACCACCTCATCCAGGCGGCCGGCGCCACCCTCCGATACCTGCCGCCCTACTCGCCCGACTTCAACCCGATCGAGAACGCCTTTGCCAAGCTCAAAGCGCTCCTGCGAAAGGCCGCCGAGCGCACCGTCGACGGCCTGTGGCAGGCAATCGGCCGCTTCGTCGATCTCTTCAAACCAGACGAGTGTGCCAACTACTTCTCCGCTGCCGGATACGATGCAACGTGACCGGATTTTGCTCTAGCATCTGGCGGAGGAGATGGGCCAAGCTCATCGGGCTGACAGTCATGGACACGGCTTTCTCCTGCTCAGATGAGGGTGATGCTGTATTTCGCGGCGATATAGTTTTCGACGAGCGCGATTTGATCTGCAGTCAGGATGGCGCTGAAGACGATGAAGACCTGCGTTTGTCCGTAGAGTGGCAGGCTCAAAGCGCCAGTGACGGAATTGAACAAACAAGCGATCGTCGGGCTCTGGATGCCGTCATAGGCGAGGTCGAGGGAGGCTGCCGCTCCGGTTTGAGTCCCGACGGAGCGCCCGCGATCGGTGTTGAGCGCGATCGTCCCGGCCGAACCGTCGTAGGCGCAGCGGTGTAGATGAATGGCGCTGTCCCGCAAGTCCAGGGCCGGCACGGGATTGGAGATGAGAACGCCCGCTGCAGCGAAGTTCGCCCGCCCGGTGGAACTCGAAAGGGTGAGCTTAGGCGTGTTGTTGCTGGCTGGGCCGACCGCCCCCCACGCAACGCCGCCGACAGTTCCGCCGGATGGGATACCTGGCTCCGAACCGTTGTTTTTGGGAACCCTGACGACAGAGAACGTCGTGAAAGCCGTCGCGCCGAGCAGCTTGACGGCTCGATCGGTGCGCAACCCGCCGCGTTCTGTCGTCGCGTAGATCTCCGCATGCGTCGGATCGGCAAGTGAATAGGCGCCATAGCCGGTGTAGATTGCCGGATGGCCATTCGCGGCTGTCCGGACTGGCGGCGGGATTAGGTTGTGCACCTGCGCCCAGATGTTACGGTTGCGGGCGCGCCAGCGGAAGCCATTCCTGCGATGCACGCCGTGTGTCGCCTCGAACCAGGCCGTCAGGCCAGGAATGGCCTCGATTGCGTTCTCGGCATCCGAGTAGGCGATGGACGGCAGGACGCTAGCGACGTCAATTGTGCGCCGGCTCTTTATCTGTGTCGCCATGCTCAGGCCCCCAACGGTGCCATGCCGACCCGCACGACCTGCAGGTTGGCGTAGTGCGGCGGCGAGCTGCTGTCGCGGATGCAGGTGCGCGCGCCCGTCCTCCGGCCGGAATTCGAGCCGGTCGCCGCGTCCAGGCCGTCGTTGCGCGTCCCGAGATGGATGCGCAGGTCGCCGTCGGGTCGAACTGCAAACTGGACGGAGAGGATGCGGACAGGCGCACCCACGACATCATTGTCAGGCCGGGGCATCAATGAGGTGATGGCCTTCTGGCTGTTGGTGCCGTCGAAGCATTGGACGCCGGCGAGCCCCCACGCTGGCGGGATGACGCCACCGTTCTCGATCGTGCCGGTGAGATCGACCACCAGCGGCGCTGTGAACGTGCGGAAATAGAGATCCAGCCGTGTCGGCGAGTACCAGCGATGCGAGATGACGCGGGTCGAGATCCGACGGCCCTTGCCGAAATAAGCCTCGAAGATCGCCCGGCCTTTCTTTCGTCCATAGCCCTTGTACCCCGGGGACCCGAAATGGACGCCAGTGTTGCCGCTGCCCTCGATCCATGAGGTTTCCTGATCGTAGATCGGCGGCATCAGGAAGAAGTCACGTCCGGCGTCTAACTCGATCGGCGCCAGAATGTGCCCCGGCATCAGGCCGTCGGTGCCGACCGAATTGACCGGCTGGTGTAGCAGAATGATTGGGTCACGCTTCTGGCCGGTGATGGCGCGCACGTCCTCGAAGACGCGCCGGGCCATGTTCTGGCGATGCTCGACAGAGACCTCGCCACGGATGCCGACATTGCGATCGGTCTCACCCTGGCCGTAGTCGATGGCGATGACCTCGATCGACTTCCGGATCTTGCGGGCGGCTTCGACGCAGTTGGCCAAGCCCTTGCGAAACACCGAATGCACAAAGTTTCCAGGGCCGATCTGATCCCAGGTGCGGCCGCCGCGGGAGGCGATGAAAGCCGCGACCTGCGGCTTGACGCCGATATGGGCCAGGCACTGACTGGTAATCTCGCCGAGGCACGAGGAGACCCACGTCTCTTTGTTCGTGTCATAGCCAGTGCCTGGATACTCGTAGACATCGCGGAATGCGTCGAACGCCTGACCATCGGGTTTTTTCCCGACCGCTGGTTCCAGCGCATAGCCCGGATCGATCGGATCGGGAGTTAGAATGACGTCGTCAGGGTTGTCATTCGCAGAGCCTTCCAGTGATTGTCCGAGACCAACAATGAGGAAGACCTTGTCCTCGTAGTCGTCCGGCAGCGAATAGATCGACGCGACCGTCACCACGCTGTTGTAAGGTTCAATCGATTCTAGGTCGTTCGGCCAGCCGCCGGCGCCGAGCGGACTGGGATCTGGCAGCGGCAGTAGCCCAGCAGGACCAGGCACATAGACGCGACCGTCCGTCCCGGCCGCCAGCACTACTTTGTTGCCGGCGTCCGTCATCTCGTGCGCGTAGGGGCCGGAGCCGTAGAGCGTCGCAGTGCTTTGGCTTGAGACCGGACCGAGCCACTTCCAGCCGATTGGTGCTGCCGCATGGAAGGCATAGCTACCGGCGTTCGATACAGTCGCGCTAGTCACGGGATCAACATGCGTGCCGAGGTCGTTCTCTGGAACTTGCGCGCCTTGATTGTTCGGCAGCGTCGTGATCGCTGCCAGGTCGGCATAGGTCGCCAGGATGATGAGGCCTGCGGTTCGGGCATCTTCGAGATTGTTCAAGCGCTCGCTCAAGCCCGAGTTAACGGCCGCTTGCGCCGTCGAGATCGGCTTGTCGCTGTCCCGGGTGTTGTCGACCAAGGAGATGTCAAGCAGCGATCGAGCCTCAGGCTTGGCCGGTGCAGTCACGAGGGCGCGAGAAAAGCTGGAAGTATCAGCGATGTCCGCGGAGCCGATTGTGTCCCAACGTGGCACCAATGATGTCGGTACTTTCAGCACATGTCCGGTATCGCCCGGCACCGGTGGCGGCATGTTGCCGGCAGCCGCGACGACGTCTTGGACTTGCTGGACCGTGGCCAAATCCGTCGCAGCGTGGCCGGGCGCCGCGTTGACACCCCGATGCCCCCCAAACTCCAAGTCCCGCCACAGCGGGAACAGCAGCGGGTCCGGTCCGGTCAGGACGAAGGTGATCTCGGCCTCTTGCATGGTCACTCCGTCACGTCGATGAGGACTTCGCCGACGCGCTGGACAGTCGACGGGGTTTCGAGGAAGCACTCGATCGAGAAGCGGCGGCCTGGCTCTTCGGCCCAGAACGCGCGCGGGATGGTAAGGCGGCACAGCCCGTTCGTGACGATGACGAGGGTGCAGGCGCTGGCCGGCGTGGTGGTGGTGATGTCGAGCACTGGCGTGCCTGTGTCGGGATAGGCGCGCATCTTGAGGCGCACCCGGACGCCTGTCAGGTCGGCGTCGGCGATCCGGGCAGCCTGCTTGGCTTGGATGCTGATGTTGATCGTCGCGTCGTCCGAGCGGAACAGTGTGATCGTGGATGGACCAGCCATGGCGGCTCCCAAAGAAAAGGCTGCGGAGGCGGCTTGCGGAGGTGAGAGAAGAAGGTCAGCGATCCACGAGTCGCCGGAACCGCACCGCACGGTCACGCGGTCCCACTTCATCGGCCGCCGTGGCTCGCAGTGGCGTGCCGGTCCTCGTGCAGCAGGATTGCGCCGGCACGCGATTGGCAGTGGCCCCGGTGGTCGGCGCGGTGGATCTCGACTGGCTGGCCCGGATCGGCTTCAACCCGGGCCCTTGCCTTCGGGCCCGCCGTCAGGTCGTCTACGGGGATGGGCCGACAGGTTCTTTGCGGGTCGATGTCGACGAAGCGGGTGTGCTCGCTGCAGCCGGACAACGGGACGGCGCGCTCGACGGATTGATCGGCGATCATGTTTGAACAGTCCGGTCCCGCGGATGGGGCGGTGCTGGACGTCGATGAGGATCTCGCGGAGGCGCCGGAGAGGCCGTGCCGTCGTCGGGGCCTGCTGACGTTATTTCGAAGCCTTCTCGTAGTCTTTCTGTGCTCCCTTCACGCGATAGTCCCGGTTCGTCATCGGACGTGCCGGCTCGCCCTCTCGCGCGGGGTCGGAGACAGCCCCCTCCGCCAGCGCGTAGGCGGTCTCGAGCGGGACGATCAGGGGCGTTCCGCCCTCCCCGGGGACAAACCGGCTGTGGTCGGGATCGTAGAGGGAAAGCCCGTCGCCGTTGTTGCGCCAAATGCCGCGCTCACGCAGGCGCTGGAGCTCTTCCGGTACCAGTCCGCGGCGGCCGGCTTGTTTCAGCAGGATGTCCTTCTCCATGTCCAGGCCGTCGACGAGCCGCATCGGGTCGGTGGATTCTGGCACGGCGGCATTGATGTGATCGGATTTGATTGCAGTCAAGCTGCCGTAGAGCGATCGGATGGCTTTGTCGG
The DNA here is from genome assembly GCF_030814995.1 of Labrys wisconsinensis. Lineage (GTDB taxonomy): Bacteria > Pseudomonadota > Alphaproteobacteria > Rhizobiales > Labraceae > Labrys > Labrys wisconsinensis. The sequence goes on from NZ_JAUSVX010000029.1 coordinate 7,723, forward strand.
TAGCGCTCAGTAGAGCAACCCCGCCGCGGGAAAGCAGAATCTTGGTCGCATTCCGTAGCAGCACTCGATCGGACGCATAGGGGGCGATATCGTACCTCCGCGGATCGTCGGGGTCGTTGTAGGTTCGGCCGTACAGCGTGCTTGCTATGTCCCAGGAGACCGACAGCCGGGATTGGATGGCTTGATCGATGGCGCCATCCGAGACTGGTTGTTCCGTGTATCTGTCGCCACTGAGTGTATTGCTTCCGGCGAAGACAAATTCGGTCATCGCCGGCAGCTGCCCCGGGTCCAGCGTCGCCGCGGCGAGCAGGAGCGTCGCGCCGTCGCGATCGCCTCGCCCGAGCGCGTCGAGGGCGCGCCCCGCAATCCGCGGCATGCCGGCCTCGGTGAGCTGGCGCAGGATCGCTTGCTGCTGCTCCTTGGCCGGCATGGCCTGGACGAGCCGTGCCATCGCCTCCAGCCGCTGCGCCGGCGGCAGCGTGCCGTCCTTGATCTGCGTCGCGGCGGCGCGGGCCATGTCGAGGGGCAGCAGCCTCTGCTTGTCCGGCGCGATGCCGAGCTGGGCCTGGGCCAGAGCGCTGGCCCAGAGCGCCGCCGTATAGGCCTCGGGCGATTGTTGCGCCGCTTCCCAGGCCAGACGCACATAGGGGAAGACTTGCCGGGCATAGCCGGCGGGGTCGGCGGCCCGCGCCGAAAGCGTCTCAGTCGCTGCGGCAGTGAGGGTCTCGTAGCGGGCCTGGGCTTGACTGGTGCTCTTGCCTGCCGGCGGTTTCGCGGCCTCCAGCTGGGCTCTGAGCTCCGCCTCGCTCTGGGTCCGGAAGCGATGGATGGCGCGGCCGGTGTCCACGGCGCTGACGAAGCCGTCGTACCGGCGCTGTCCCTCCTGTGAGCCGAAGGCCCCGAGGAAATCCTCGCGGCTCGGCATCGGGCCGGCATAGCTGCCGTCGCTCCGAATGCTCGCGGTCGCATCCTGGATCGTCTGCTCGAGCGAGGCGCGCTTCTCCTGGCTGTTGCGGTCGTTGGCCGCGACAAGCGTTGCCGCAAGGCTCTGCTGGGCGTGAGGCGGCAGGTCGGGCCATTGCTGTGCGACGAACCGCTTCGCTGTCGTGTTGGCGTCGGACGCTGCGGCAGGGGCGTCGGTCTGCCCGAGCCGCCGGGCGAGCGGCGGCTTGGCTCCGTCGGGCGCCATGTCGGCGCCGTCCGCGCCGGTGACCACCGTCTCGGCCCTTCGGTCCGCCACCGGCTCTGGAGGCAGGTCGTTGGCGACCGCCGTGACGACTTGGCTCACCAGGGGGACGGCGCCGGGTGTCTGCCCGTCGCGCACCTTGTCCAGATAGGCGCGCGTCTCGGCTGGCAGCACGCGCGGATCCTTGCCGGCATTCAGCCACGCCGCCGCCCGCGAGGGGCCGCCATTATAGGCGACGACCGCGGCATCGACATCGCCGAACCGGTCCATCATCCTGTCGAAATAGGCACGGCCGATGCGCAGGTTGACCTGCGTGCCTTCGGGCGTGGCGAAGAACCTGTGCAGCTCCGCGTCGGACATGGCCGCGACGTCCGCCAGGCCCATGTCCCGTGCCACCTCTCGGGCAGTGGCCGGCTCGACCTGGGCAAGGCCGAGCGCGCCGGCCCGTGACCGCGCTGCCGGGTCGCGGGATGCGTTCTCGGCCGCGAGCATCCTCTGCCAGACCCGGTCTGCCGGCCTGGGCGGAGCAAAGATCGCGTCGACGAGGGTCCGGTTGCCGGCGATCGCGCCGAGATGCGACGAGGCCCATGTGCCGGGCAGATCGGCGAGGAGAGCGTCCTTCTGGATCGGCGTCAGGCGGCGATCGTTCGCGATCAGCGTCCGCTCCTGCTCATAGCTTCTCCTCCAGGCGGCGGCGTCGTCGGGAGTCTGCGCCAGTCTCCCAAGGACGTTGTCGGCGCGTTGACGGGCCAGCGCGCCGGCATGGCGCTGGCTCTCAATGGCCTCGGCTGCTCCGAGCTGTCCCGTCAATTCGCCGTCCAGGGCATAGTAGGCGCTGCGATAGTGCGGCTTGAGGGGGGCGGGCACGGTCTGGTCGAAGGTGTTGACCGCAGCGCGATATCGGTTGCGCAAGTCGGCCGTGGCGCCGCCTCCGCCCGGCTGCATTCCGTCCTGCGCTTGACGCGCCTGCTCCCGCCAGCCGTTTTGGAACTGCTCCCAGGCGGTGGCCGTGTCGAGGGCCTGCTCGGTCCGGCGCTGCTGTGCCAGGTCGCCGGCGAACTCGGTGACGGCGGTGCCGAGCTTGCGCACGGCCGGCCCGACAGCGTCGGCCGGACCGGGCGCGATCGGGCGCCCGCTGAGATAGCTCTGTGCTGCCGGGCCGAGATCGGTGGAGTCGGGCAGGCGGGGCATCAGAGGGACCTCCGCCTGCGGGCATCGCGCATGGTCAATTCGTCCTCCCCATAGGGCGACTTGGACGCGGACGGTATCGCCGAGCCATAGGCCTTGTAGGCTGCCATCGGGGCCGAGAGCAGGCTGGAGCCCGCATCGATGAAGCCCGCCATCCTGGCGTTGCGCGCGTTCAGGCGCTGCACGGCAGCGGCGTCCTCGTAGCCGCGGGCGCGGTTCTCGCCGAGGCCGACCGTCGTGCCGCGCTGGACGTAGCCCTGCGCCGCGGTATCGCCCATCAGGTCGAGGATGCTCGGGTCGGTGGCCGAGCCGCCGCCCGCCGCCGCGAGCGCCTGCTGGCGCGAGGTCACCAGCGTCTGCTTCCTGGCCTGGTCGGCGGCCTCGCGCGAGGCGGCGGCGCGCTCCTCTGTCGCCTTCATGTTGAGCTGCTGGGCCTGGAACTTGGCGTTCTCGGCCTGGGCGTTGCCAGAGAGGATCGAGCCGCCGGCGGAGACCAGGCTGCCCGCCACGCTCAGGGCGGCGAAGATGCCGGGATCGAACACCGCGCCCCTGCCGGCCAGCGAATAGGGTGCATCGTAACCTGCCAGTGCGTGCATCAGAACAGCCTCTTCACATGGACCTGCTTGCCGTCGGGCGCGATCTCGTCCGTCGGCTGGAAGCCGAGGCGCGCCATCCATTCGGCGGCGCGCGGCACGTCCTCGCTCACTGTGGCGTACAGCGCCGCCACCCTGTTCCGCTTCAACCCCGCCAGGAAGCGCAGTGCCTTGCGGTGCAGCCCGCGGCCGAGCGCATCATGATAGTCGGGCGCCCGCAGCACGAATCCCCAGTGGCGCCCGTCGTCGAGCGTCTTCGCCACGCCGCCCATGCCGACGCAGCGCCGCCCGGCCCAGGCCGTGAGCCCGTAGAAGCGCAGCGGCGCCGTCGCCTTCACCGGCCCGAACCGGTAGATGTCGGTCTGCCGGCTGAGCCGGAGCTCAACGGGAATCATGTGTTGCCACGCCGATCACCGCGGCCTTGACGGTACAGGGCCAGGGTGCCTGCGCCTCCAGGGCGAAGCGGCTGTCGGTCGACCAGCTGCCGTCGAAGGACACGGCGGCGTCGTCGATCTCGCCCTCGACGGAGGCCGGGTCGACCTCCCGGCCCCGCACCATCAGCGGCAGCGGGTCGAGCCTGTCGAGCGCGGGCCCGAAGCGCAGCCCGGCTCGCGCCGTGTTGCCGAGCAGCAGGCCGAGGTGGTCGACCCGCTTCCTCTGCAGCAGGGCCGTGCCGGCGTCCGCGGCGTAGGCGAGCTTGGTGGAGAGGAAGGTCGCCGTGTAGGGCAGGCCGTACCAGACCGTCGTCGCGGCCACCGGCAGGGTGAAGCTGCCGCCGGCGACGGCAAGGTCCTGATAGCCCTTGCCGTCGGCCCAGGCGACGATGCCGCGGCCGTTGAAGGCGTCGGCGCCTGATATCGTCGCGGCGGGGCTGGGGTTGACCACGAGCCGGCCGCAGTCGGCCAGGCGATTCACGGCGCCGCCGCGGGTGTCGCTCTCGGAGCTCTGGCGTTCGATGCAGCGCGTCGGCGTGCCGTTCAGCGTGCGCAGCACGCAGAGATACACGTCATCCTGCGTCGTGCCCGGCAGAGCCTCGCCATCCTCGATCGCCCCGTCGGTCTGATAGAGCGCGAAGGCGATCACCTTCTCGTCGCGGTTATAGGTGGCCACCAGCATCGTGCCGTCGGCGAGCACGGCATGGATGCGCTGGTCCGGCCGGCGCTGCACGAAGATCTTGGCGATGCCGGCCTCGGCGATGTCGGGCACCATGCGCATCAGGGTCTGGGCGGCATAGTCGCCGTTATCGCCGAGGGCGATCTCGAACAGGTCGACGCCGCTGCGCCCGACATAGACCCCGCGTGGCCCGATCGCGACCGGCGCGACCTCGGCGCCGCCGACCTGCTCGAACTCGCGGGCCGAGAAGGCGGTCGGGGTGATCGGCTCGTCGATGGCCGAGGAGCGGATCACGTTGAGCGCAACGGCCGAGCCGACCACGAGGTTGAACAGGCGCAGGATCCAGAGATTGCCATCGGCCGGGCCGGTTGCGATCGAGCGGATCACCGGCGCGGCATCGCCCGTCGTGCCGTCGTCGTAATTGTCGAAGGCGTCCGATACCGAGCCGTAGAGGTAGTTCGAGCCGAGCCACCAGAGCCGGCCGTCCTGGAAGGCGACGTCGCGCGGGAAGCCGCGGAAGGCGGACCAGATGCCTTCGCGCCAGTTCGAGGTGGCCACGGTGTCGCCGAGCGGCGAGACGACCTCGGCGCCGACATGCGCATTGTCGGTGTAGCCGGTGACGCGCACCACGCCGACGGTCGAGCCGTTGGGATATTGCAGCTCCACCGTGGCCGAGCCGCTGGTGTATTCGCCGGCGGCGACGCCGATGCGGTAGTAGACGATGGCATTGTCGTTGGTGTCGGTGATCTCGGCGCCGTTGGTGACTGTCGTGACGGCGTTGCCGGCGATGGAATAGTTGAACCAGCCCTCCGGGTTGCCGAAGGCGCGCTGGATGCGGATCGTTCCGACGAATCCGGCATTGTTGAACAGCACCTTGAAGGTGCGCTGCCCATTGCCTTTGGAATTGTCATCCGCAGCGACCCCGCGGGCCCCGGAGACACGGATCGGATCAGTCCACTGGTCGTCGCCGGAGACGGTCGCCGCCACGTCCTGGCCGGTATGGATGAGTTCCCAGATGGCGCCGACATGGCCGGGCTTGAACAGGGCGCGACTGGCGGTGAGCGTGATGCCGCCGGTCTTGCCCGAGGGCCGGATCGTCGCCGGATTGGCCGGCTGCGTCAGGAACGGGCCCTTGATCGAGCGATAGTCGGCCACCGACCAGGAGCGGCGGCCGCGGCTCTCGATGCGCTGCTGGGGGTAGCCGCGGCAGGCGGCGAACAGCACGTCGCCCTGCTGGGACAGGCGCACCTTCCGGATATCGGCCGCCGCCCAGGGCGCCGGCAGCTCCACCACGCCGACGGCATCGAACGAGACCGGCCCGACCTCGCGGCGGTAGATGTCCGGCGCGGCGAACTGCAGGTACACCGTGCCCGTGAGCGTCACGGCGAGCTTGTGGCTGCCGGTGCCGAGCGAGGTCTCGGTGACCAGGTCGTCGTCGCCGGCCGAGGTGCCGATGCGCATGAGCACCGGCCCATAGGGCACGACGATGGTCAGGCCGTGCTCGGTGCCGGCGGAGGCGGGCGGCACGGTGATGGCCTGGGTCAGGGTCGAGCGCGAGATGCCGTTGCCGGCGATGCGCGCGGTGCCGGAGCCGGAGGCGGTGACCGAGCCGCCCGAAACCGCGCCGGCGGTCCAGCCGGTCAGGCCGGCGAAGCTGCCGTTGGCGATGGTGGTGTCGACCGCGCTGCGCATGACCAGGGCGCCGTCGTTCCAGATGCGGATCGTGCGGTCGGTGAGCTCGAGCAGCGAGCACTGCGCCGCGGTACCGACGAACGGGATCAGCCGGGCGGCGAGGTTGTTCCGGGTCGTGCCGAGATAGTCCGTGCCCGGCCGCAGGCCCATCCAGCCGAGGGTGGAAAGCAGCCAGTTGCGCACCGTCTCGCCGCAGACGGCAAGGCGCGGCAGGTCGATGCGGCCGAGCGCCAGCGGCGAGACCTGGCCGCCGTTGAAGCTGTAGACGGGGAAGTTGCCGCGGCTCACCAGCGTCCTCCGTTCTCGCGGGAAAAGCCCTGGCGGGCGCGCACCAGCCGGCCCGGAGCGTGCCAGGCGAAGGGTGTCTCGCTCGCGTCGGCGGTGCGGGCCTGGTCGAGCGCCACATCGAAGGAGAGCCGCAGCTCGTTGCTGTCGGCCGCCGGACGCAGACGCGGTCCGCGCTGCCTGGCGAGATGGGCGGCGACGAGCCGGGCGAAAAGCGGCGGCCAGGTCTCGGGCGGGCGGTACTGGTGCGAGACATAGGAGACGACCAGCATCTCGCTGTTGCTGTGCCAGAACCCGTCCTGCAGCAGGAAGTCGATCGGCAGCGCGGACGGGTCCGGCCGGTCGCGCAGCCAGTTGGTGCGCAGGTGGTCGGCGGGAATCGCATAGGCGCGCGAGAAGCCCGGCGCCGCATAGGCGGCCGGGTCGTCGTCGGGCAGCGAGCCGAGACAGGTCAGGCTCGCCAGCCGGGAGGCGAAGCGCCAGGGCGCCAGGCTGAGGCAGGTGTCGACCGCGGCCGGCCAGGCGCTCGCCATGACGCGTGCCGGCTCGGTCAGGCCGCCGGAGAGCTCGGCGGCCGTGATCTCGCGCTCGGCGATCAGCGCCAGCGCATCGTTGATGACGAGCACCTGGTCCGGCATCAGGCGGCGTCCCGGATCTCGCCGTCGAGATAGCGGCGCAGCCAGTCCTGGGCCTCGGCCTTGTCGGCCAGGCCGATCTTCAGCACCCTGCCGCCGGGCGAGAGCACGCGGAACTTGTGGGCCGGCCCGTTCCAGGCGATCCGATACTCGCCCTGCGGCGACGGCTCGGCCTCGGTAGCCGCATCGCGGCACCAGCGGAACAGCTCGCGGAAATGCACCTCGCCCTCGCCCTTGCGGACGACGCGGCCGTGCCATTCGAAGGAGCCGTCGTCGGCGATGATCTCGAGCACGTCGCGGATGCGGAAGGGCTTGGCGCACTGCACCCAGAAGCCGGGCTGCAGCACGGTCTCCAGGTCCTCGCCCTCGTCGGTCCTGGCGAGATAGACGCGCGTGACATAGGCGTGCTCGCGCAGCTGCACGTCGCCCGGCAGGGCGTAGCGTTCGGTCATCGTCTGATCCTTCGGGTGATGCGGCGCGAAGCCGCCTTGGGGGCGAGCCGGCACCGTGCCGGCTCGCCGGAGGCGGGCTGCGGGCCCGCCATGCGTCAGTCGCTGTTGGTCGCCGTGACGGCGAGGCCGTCGGAAAGGTCGGCCGAGCCGTTGGCGTTGATCGCCGAGACGATCATCAGCTGCGTCGCGATCGGGGTGGCGTCGGTCTTGGTGTACTCGACGAGGTCGCCCTTCTTCATGCCGAGAGCCACGGCATTGCTGACATAGCCGCTGAGGCGCACGGCGGTGACGGCGTCGGAGCCCCGGAGCGTCCAGCGGGCCGGGCCCTGGTTCCCGATGTCGTGCCAGACCAGGGAGGGCGGGGCGGAAACGGAATAGGCCATGCTCGGTCCTCCCTCAGTTCAGGCCGGTGTCGTCGTGCACGATCTTCACCGCGCCGGGGCCCTGGATCAGGGCGGCGCCGTGGTAATAGGTGGTGCGCGCCCAGGAATAGTCGTTCTCCTCGTCGTAGCCGGAGAACACCTGCATGCCCTTGGCGTCGATGGCGTGGCCGACGGCCGACTTGTGCCAGAGGAAGCAGGAGGCCGAGGCCGTGCCCACCCCGGGCAGTTCCGGGCTCATCATCCAGGTGACGTTGAGCCAGCGGCGCTTCTCCGGGCCGACGACCAGCGGCTGGTCGCCGACGAAGTCCTTGGAGGAGAAGCCGACCACGTCGGAGAGATAGAGCCACGCCGCCGGAGTCAGCAGGCCGAACACCTGGCCGTCGTTCGGGATCTTCGCCTTCCACAGGGCATTGAGGCCCTTGTTGATCAGCGTCTTCGACATCGCCGCCGCCGCGCCCGTCGTCACCGCGGTGCCGGCGAGCGTGGAGAGGATGGTCAGGTCGATGTCGCGGTTGATCACGCCGATGGATTCCATCTGCATGATGCGCCGCTGGTCCGATTGGCCGGCAAAGATGTTGAAGTTGGTCTTCTGCGGCTTGTCGTGCCGCTCCTGCAGCGTGACCTGCACCTGGGTGAGGTCTTCCACGGCGGAGGGGATCAGGCCGTTGGCGCCACGCGTCACCGCGGTGCGATTGGGCTTGGTGACGAGGAAATAGGTGGAACCACCTTTCGTCATGGTCTCGGTGGTGACGGTCTCGCGAAGAATCGACTGCCGGGTTTCGAAGCCGGCAATGTATTCGTCACGGTACATCGTCTGCTGGGCGATCGTCGCCATGTGCGATGTCCTTTGAAGGTCGTGGGAGGGGCGATCCGCCGGCCGGTGGGCCGACCGCGGCCGTTGCCCGAGTGCTCGGGGCCGGTGCCGTGGTCGGAGCGTCCTGCGGTTCGGGTGCGTGGTCCGTCGCGGTGGATCGGACCGGTCGCCGAGTGCTCGGCGGGAAAGGGTGCCCGACGAGGCGCGAGTCAGCCGCCGCGGGGGCCGCGCTCGGCCACCCGGGCCTGGCGCTCGTAGACGGCGCCGATCCTGCGCTCGTAGTCGGGGTCGGCGAGCCGCACCTTGGCGGCGCGGTCGCCGCTGTTGGCCTTGGCCACCAGCTCGCGGTGGGCGGCCTTCGCCTCGGCGTCGCCGACGCCGCCGGTGACGGTGCCCTGGTCGTAAGGCGGGCTGTCGGCCTGCTCCAGCGCCGGGCCGAGGATCAGGTTGATGAAGCCGGGCTGGTCGCCGAGATAGGTGCCGTCCTGCATGCGGGCATGCACCAGCGCCTCCCAGGCCTCGCCGCCGAGCTGACGGCTGCCGAAGGCCCGCGCCAGCTCCAGGGTGCGGCCATAGTCGCGGCCATGGGCCGCCCGCAGCTCCTTCTCCGTCTGGGCCGCGAAGGTCCGCGCCGCCACGGCCTGGTCCTGCGTCCGGGCGATCTGGTCGTCCATGTACCACTGGGCCAGGTCCTTCACCTGGTCCTGCGACCAGTGCTTGGCATGGGCGAAGGTGGTGAAGGCCTCGAGATAGGCCTTGTCCGCCTCCGTCCAGTCCAGGCCCACCGGCGGGGCGATGTCATAGGCCTGCGGCGTATCGGGCACGCCGCGGGCCCGGCGCCACGCCGCCTTCTCCTCTTCGCCCGCATCCTCGGGGAGCGGCGCCCCGACGCCCCGGGAGAGCTGCGCCCGTGTCTCCTTCAGGGCACGGGCCACGGCCTTGACGCTGCCGAAGCGCTTCATCAGCCGGGCGAGGTCCTCGTCGCCCTCGGCCACCCGCTCGCGCCAGTCTTCGGGAAAGTCCGGTGCCGTCCGTTCGCCTTCGCCGGCGGGTGCGGCAGGCTGGTCCGGGATGCCGGCACCGTCGGCCGGCGGCGTGCCGGCGGCCAGCACGGGGCGTGCGGGGTCCGCTGCGTCCTGCGGATCGGTGGAGAGGGGCGCGGTGTCGTCAGCCATGGTCGACCTCTGGGAATTGCTCGATGGGCAGGCGGATGGCGCGGCGGATCTGCATGCCGACGAAGCGCCGTCCCTCGGCGAAGACCGTGGCGCGTTCGGCATCCGGCCCGCCGGGCACGTAGGAAATCTCGTCGATCAGGCACGCCTTCTGGCCGATCGCCGCGACGGCGAGGCGCTGCTGCTCGGGTGTGGCGGTGCCGGCGGCGACTGCGCGGATGGCAGCAGCCTCCGGCCGGGCGAACGCCGCGGCCGCGTGGGGATTGCTCATGCAGGACCTTCTTTGATGTGTTTCGTCCGCGACGGACCGGCGCTTGCCACTGGAAATCGCGCGGGCTTGGCCGTGGCGGCCAACGGCAGACGGCTCGTGGCGTTCGAGCCGGCCTGGATCGTCGCCTGCACCGCCGACATGGCGGTCTTCTACCGCGACGTGCCCGGCCTGCCGCCGTTCATCGAGGACGACGTCCAACGGTCCGGGTGGGGCTGGTGAAGCGCGGCATCGTCATGGGCGAGGCGCCGGCCGGATCGCCGTCTGCAACGGCCGCCATTCGGATGGCAACGTCTTGCCGATCTCGATCCGCCTCTGAGAAGCGGCGTCTCAGGCGCAACACCGCACAGTCAGATTTTGCCAACGGAGCCCGCCGGCGTCAACGAGGGGGGCGTTTTTTCGCTTGGCGCGGCCGGGCTCGCCCTGGGCGCCGATCGTGAAAATCCGAGTGATTTTCGCAACGGCGCCGCAGGGATGCGGTGCGATCCTGTGGGTTGGACCTGTCAGCCGAGCCCGCATGGCCGTCGCCCCCACCAGTTCCGCGTCCTCCACGTCCTTCGCCGCGGCCGATCGCCGGGTGATGAAGCAGCTGCGTGAAGATCGGCCATTGCCCGAGAAGGCGGCCAGGACCTATGCCGAGGCCGAGCGGCGGCCGGCTCCGGCGCCGGGCACCGGCCTCCTCGTCGACAAGCTCGTGTGAGGCCGCCGTGATATCAGCGCTTTCGATCGCCACCTCCGGCATGCTCGCGGCCGACGACCGGCTGCAGGCCTCGGCGAGCAATGTCGCCAACATGCTCGATGCGGGACCCCTGGATGACGGAACGGGGGCGTCGGGCACCTATCGGCCGCTGCGGGTCGAGCAGAGCGAAGCGCCGGGCGGCGGCGTCGCGGTCCGAGTCCAGGCCCGCGAAAGCTCTCTTGCAGCCGATGCGCCGGACGATCCGGCGACGAATGCCGAGGGGCTGGTGGCTTTCCCTGATGTCGACCTCGTTCGGGAGAGCGTCGACCAGGCCGGCGCACGCCTCGAATTCGCCGCCAATCTCGCCGTCGTCCAGGCCGGGTCGCAACTGGCGACCAAGCTGCTGGATGCCGTCGCCTAAGCAGCTCCTCGCAGTTTCAGCCGCGACTTGATCTTGCATCTTCCTTGCAGAATCAATGCTGCTCGGACTGCTAAAGCGTTTTGCGATTTGGCAGACTCGCCAAGCATCGCAAAGACGCGTCGAAACAAAGAGTTAGAGCAAAGAAGCGTTTCCGTCCAAACGCGCTTTGCTCGAGGTGTAAGCAGGTTCGGGAGAACCTGCTTGGTCGGTCGGGCCCTCCGCCCCGAAGGCACCCTGCAGCGCCTCCGCGGCCCTGGCGGTGGAGCTGGCGGCATCCGCCACCTGCTTGACGCCGCCGGCGGCCGCGACCACCTGCGAGAGCTGGTCGGCCATGTCGGGCTGTGTCGCGACGTCGTCGGCGGCGTCGTCGGGGTCGTTCCACCAGCTCGCCGGCGTCGTCGCCATGCCGGCGTCGCGGAACATCTCGATCACGTTGATCTGCCGGCCGGACTGGAGCTGCTGGGCCTGCTCCATCTGCGCCGCCACGCCGAGCAGCGCGCCGAGTCCTTGCATCTTCGTCGCCTTCTGTGCCTCGATCGCCTCCTGCAGCGGGTTGGAGAACTGGAACTCGACGTCGGCGCCGCGCAGCTCCTCCGGGACGTCGTCCGGCGGACCGAAGGCGCCGAGCGCCATCAGCTCGGCGAAGGAGGCGTCGAGCACCGGCTGGGTGTATTCGGTCTCCAGCGGCTCGAACAGCGGGATGGCGGCGCGGATATATTCCTCCACCAGCCGGGCCGTCTCGTAGGCCGTCTTGCCGGTCTGCGGCAGGGTGAGCTTGTTGAGGTAGAAGGCATCGGCGATGGCGCTGCGCACATTGGCGAGCATCGCCTCGCCGAAGCCGGGATCGCCGCCGAGGTCGAGCGTGCGCAGTGCCGGGCCGAGCCGCTCGTCATAGACCTTGTCGACCCAGGTGGTGCCGCCGGCGAAGATGTTGACGTCGGAGAGCACGGCGCCCTTGGTGGCGATGGTCGGCGGATCGATACGCTTCTCGCCAGCCTCCATCAGGATCATCGCCAGCTTCTGGATCATGCGTGCGTCGGGCAGCGCCACGATCGTCGCCGGGCTCAGGGCATAGGGCGAACCCGACAGCGTCTGCCAGCGCGGGATGACGTAGCGCTTCGAGCGCACGCCCTCGACCCGCAGCAGTCCCTCCGGCTCCTTCAGCACATAGGCCGAGGCCCAGGGCTGGCGCAGCTTGCGGTCGGAATAGTTCTGCCATTGCTCGCTCGGCATGACGACGTGGAGCACGTCGAATTCGGTGTCCTCCCGGTCGGCGTCCTCGGCGCAGTCGCGCACCCGCTGCGGCAGCTCGTTGCCGGGATGCCGGGCGAGCTGGCGGGCTGTCATCCGGTCCTTGCGCACGACCGGTGAGGGGAAGCCGTGCTCGTCCTCGCTCCAGGCCACGTTGGCCAGATGCCAGTTGCGGTAGATCAGCGAGTCCCGGTCGTGCGTCGGCTCGCAGGTGAGCACGCCGTTGCCGAAGGCCGCGTAGTCGTGATCGGTTTCCTTCATGGCGCGCACGAAGCGGGTGCGGGCGTCGTAGAAGACGCGGCGCATCACGCCGGCACTGCCCTCGAGCCAGGTCCGGCCATGGGCCGAGAGGTGGTCGACCCCGACCGCCCGGATGGAGAACCAGTCCTGGCCGCGCGGCCGCAGCATGGCCGAGAAGGCATTGCCGAGGTCGCGCCGAGCCCGCACCGTGTAGCTGTCGAACAGATGCGCCGCCAGGTCCTCGCCGATGCAGTGCTGGCGGGTGAAGGTGGCGCGCTCGGGAAAGAACAGGTCGGCGATGTCCTGGTTGAGGCGGTCGAACGCGGCTTTCTGCGCGAACAGCCGGTCGGACAGCTTCAGCAGCGCCTTGACGGTCTGGGACAAGTCTCGATCTCCGATGTGAGGGGGAAGGGCCGGCTTCGCGGCCCGGACACGGCCTTGTGATCGGACGTGAAGGCGGCCCGGCTTAGCCCGGGCCGCGGCAGTCGCTAGGGTCGCGGCCTCATCCGGGGGCGGCCGGCGGGCGGTCGCATCGTCCGGTGCCATGCTCCGGGACCACGCCATGCCGACACGCCGCGACGCCCTCCTGACCCTGTCCGGATTCGCCGCCTGCACCCTGCTTCCGGGATTTGCGATGCCCGATGCCCTGGCCGCGACCGCCGCGCTCCGGGGGGACACGATCCCCACCGCGGCTGGCGACGTCGTCATCCACCCCGTCAACCATGCCAGCCTGTTCCTCGGCTTCAAGGACCAGGTGATCGCGATCGATCCCGTCGGCGGCGGCGCGCGCTATGCCGGGCTGCCGAAGCCGACGGCGATCCTGCTCACCCACGCCCATCCCGATCATTTCGACCTGCCGACGCTGGAGGCCCTCGGCGTGGCCGAGCTCGGCCTCACCGGCCCCAAGGTGGTGCTCGACGGGCTGCCGGACGGGCTGAGGGCCAAGGCGCGGCTCGCGGCCAACGGCGACAGCGGCGAGATCGCCGGCGTGGCGTTCACGGCCGTCCCGGCCTACAACACCACGCCGGATCGCCTGAAATATCACCCCAAGGGCGTCGGCAACGGCTATGTCATCAGCTTCGGCGACAAGAAGATCTATATCGCCGGCGACACCGAGGACATTCCGGAGATGCGGGCGCTCACGGGCATCGAGGTCGCCTTCCTGCCGATGAACCTGCCCTACACCATGACCGAGGAGCAGGCCGCGAGCGCGGTCGAGGCGTTCCGGCCGCGCATCGTCTACCCCTATCACTACAAGGGCAGCGATCCGAAGAAGTTCGCGGCGCTGGTCGGCGACGCCGCGCAGGTCCGCCTGCTCGACTGGTACGCCTCCTGAGGCCGGGGACGGTGAAGCGCGTCCTGTTCGTCTGCAGCCAGAACCGGCTGCGCAGTCCGACCGCCGAGCAGATCTTCTCGCAGCGGCCGGATCTGGAGGTGGAGTCGGCGGGGACGAACCACGATGCCGACACGCCGCTCACGGCGGAGCTGGTGGCGTGGGCCGACCTGATCTTCGTCATGGAAAGGGCGCATCGCGACAAGCTGCAGCGGCGGTTCCAGCGCTCGCTGAAAGGCAAGCGCGTGATCTGCCTGGATATCCCCGACGACTACGAGTTCATGGATCCCGGCCTGGTCCGCCTGCTCGAGGCGAAGGTGTCGCGCCATCTGCCGGGATAGATGCGGTCTTCGGAAAGCCTTTCTCTCCGAAGGGGGCCACGGGGCCGGGACGGCGATCACCGCTTCCGCTCCGGCCGCTGCCCCATCAGGCCGAAGGCCCCGGCGCCAGCGCCACCTCGATCCGGTCGCCGATGCGCCGGATGCGCAGCACCGGCTGTGCTTCGCCCGCCGCGAACGGCACCGAGATCAGCTGCGACTGTCCGGGCGCCAGCACGGCGGCGAAGCGCACCACCAGTCGCTGCTGCACCGCGTCCCCGGGTCCGGCATCGACCGTCGTCACCACGTGCCAGCCGTCCGGAGCGCTCACCCAATAGGTGATCGCCCTGGCGCCGGCGCCGAGCTCGGTGGTCACCCCCTGGCCTTCGCGCAGAGGGACGGAGGGGTCGGCGGCCCGGACCGGGGCCGCGATCAGCAGCGCGGCCAGACCGGCGGCGAGGCTGCTCTTCAGCATCGTGCTCATCTCAATCTCCTGTGGTCACGAGCCGTCCGACCCCGTAGCGCGCGGCCGGCTTGGCATTCGAGAGACGGCCGGCCATGGTGCGGCGGGCCGCCTCGTACACATCCCACTCCGTCTTGTCGGGCAGGGAGGGGATGGTGACGATCTCGCCCTGATCGAGGCCCGCCAGCGCCGCATCGACCAGATCCTCGGCCGACATGACGATTTCCGCCGGCAGGTTGTGCACCGGCAGGCCGGCCACGTCCCAGAACTCCGTCGCGGTGGCGCCGGGCAGCACCGCCTGGATGCGCACGCCCTTGCCGGCGAGCTCGTGGTGCAGGGACTGGCTGAAAGCCAGCACGAAGGCCTTGCTGGCGCCGTAGACGCCGTTCAGCGTCTCGGGGGAGATCGCCACGATCGAGGCGATGTTGATGATCGTGCCGGCTCCCCGCGCCGCAAAGCCCGGCGCCGCCGCATAGGTCAGCCGCGTCAGCGCGCCGACATTGAGGCGGATCAGCGCGTCCATCGCCTCCACGTCCGACCCGAGGAGCGGCGCCGTCGCGCCGACGCCGGCATTGTTCACCAGCACGGTGATGCCCGCATCCCCGCGCAGCCGTTCCTCGATCGTGGCGAGGTCGGCCTTGTCGTCGAGGTCGGCTGCGATGGTCTCGATGCTCCGGTCCGTCGCGGCGCGGAGGCGCTGGGCCAGGGCCGCGAGCCGGTCGCGGCGGCGCGCGACCAGCACCAGGTCGTGGCCGCGCCGGGCCAGGCGGTCGGCATAGACGGCGCCGATGCCGGAGGAGGCGCCGGTGATCAGGGCTCTGCCCTTGTTTTGTGGAGTGCTCATCTCTCGTCTCTTCGTGATGCCGGCGGGTTGGCCGTCTCATGCACGAGATGTAGGCTTGCAAGTCGATGTCTCAAATGACATATATCCGGCGTTTTAGGACATCTTGCGGAGGCGACCATGCGGCGCATCGGGTTCGTCGCGTTCCCGGGCTATCAGGTGATGAGCTTTGCCGTCATCACGGTCTTCGAATATGCCAACTTGGCTGCCGGCGAGCCGGTCTACGACGTCCGTCTCCTGTCCGAGACGGGCGAGTCGGTGCGGACGTCGATCGGCATCCGCGTGGACACCGCGCCGCTCGACGACTCGGAATACGACACGCTGATCGTCGGCGGCGGCGCCGAGATCGAGCCCTCGACGCCGGGGCTCCTCACCTTTCTGCGCCGTGCGCCGGAGCGCTGCCGGCGGGTGGCGGCCACATGTACCGGGGCTTTCATTCTCGCCGAGGCTGGTCTCCTGGATGGCCGCCGCGCCACGACCCATTGGGCACATGCGCGCGCGCTGCAGGCGCGCTTCCCGAAGGTGAAGGTGGACGAGGATCGCATCTTCATCGCCGATGGTCCGGTGTGGACCTCGGCCGGGATGACCGCCGGCATCGACCTGGCGCTGGCCATGGTCGAGCAGGACCTTGGCATCGAGACCGCCCGGGCGGTGGCGCGCAAGCTGGTGGTCTATCACCGCCGCGCCGGCGGCCAGTCGCAGTTCTCGGCGTTGCTGGAGCTTGAGCCGAAATCGGACCGGATCCAGACGGCCCTGGCCTATGCCAGGCGCCATCTCGACACGCCGCTGACGGTCAATGCGCTCGCCGAGGCAGCGCATCTCAGCCCGCGCCAGTTCAGTCGGGCCTTCCATGCCGAGACCGGCCAGTCTCCCGCCAAGGCGGTGGAGCATCTGCGTGTCGAGGCGGCCCGGCTGATGATGGAGGAGGGCCGCCATCCCATCGACGACGTCGCCCGCCAGACCGGCTTCGCCGACCCCGACCGCATGCGCCGCGCCTTCCTGCGCGCCTTCGGCCAGCCACCCCAGGTGATCCGCCGCAACGCCCGCGCCGAGGCCAGGGTGTGAGGCGGGCTGAGACAGCAGGCGAAGAAGGTGGGGTAGCAGGCGGCTTGGGCGGTGCCTGGTGAATATCGCCTGGCGACGTTCGGTTGCAATTTATTAGCCTGCACTTATCGGTCGCGCGTACCTCTCGTCACGCTGCGGCCTGTGCGCTATCGATGCTCACTATGGCGCAACGCGAAAGCCCTTCCCGAGGCACTCAGGTCTCACGGCGCGATGCGAAGACCATCGCCCGGATCGTCCGGGTCAATCATGCCGGGGAATTCGGCGCGATCCGGATCTATTCCGCGCAGATTCTGGTGTCTGGCTGGTTCTGGCCCGATTGCCTTCCTTTGCTCGCGGAGATGCTGGCGGACGAGCGGAGACACTGCGCCCAGTTTCGGGACGCGATGCCGGCCCGCAACTCGCGGCCGTGCCGTGTGATGCGGTTCTGGAGTCTTGGCGGCTGGCTGCTCGGGTTCTTCACGGCCCTGCTCGGCCGCCAGGGCATATGGGCGTGCACCGCGGCGGTGGAAGCCACGGTGCATCGCCATCTCGACGACCAGCTCCACTTCCTTGGGGATCGCGACGCCGCTCTGCACGCGGTTATCCTGTCGATCCGCGAAGAGGAGCTTGCGCATCTCCATCATGCCGAAGCCAGGCTTCACGCTCCCGGCATGGTCCTCCGGTCCCTGCGCCGTATCATCTCGGCGGTGACGGACGGCCTGATCTGGCTGTCCACCTGGGGCGATTCATCGAGGATGGCGGATGCGCTTTTGGCCGATCGCGGCATTCGCTGAGACAGCGCCGAGCGGGTGCGCTACGGCCCCGGCCCCATCCCTACACGACCTGCGAGAACGGCAGCCCCGCCGCGTTCGACAATCCTCGCAGCCGCGCCGCGTCGCGGGCCGGCGGCGAGCCGAACAGGCGGGCATATTCGCGGCTGAACTGCGAGGGGCTGTCATAGCCGACGCTGAAGCCGATATGGGCGGCGTCGGCGCGCTGGGCGAGCAGCAGGCGCCGCGCCTCCTGCAGCCGCACCTGCTTCTGGTATTGCAGCGGGCTCATGGTCGTCACCGCCTTGAAATGGCGGTGCAGCGAGGAGAGGCTCATGCCGGCGATGTCGGCCACCACCTCCATGTGAAAGGGCTGGGCGTAGTTGCCGCGGATCCAGGCGATCGCCCGGCTCACCCGCGACAGGCGGCTGTCGGCGAGGGCGATCTGGCGCAGCAGCGCGCCCTGCTCGCCCGTCAGCAGGCGGTAGAGCATCTCCCGCTCGATGAGCGGCGCCAGCATCGCGATGTCTCGCGGCCGGTCGAGCAGGCGCACGAGGCGCACCGCCGGGTCGAGCAGGTCGGCCGTCACCGCCGTCACCGCGATGCCGGGGGTGAGCTCGGGCTCGCCGTGCTCCTCCGCCATGTCGATCAGCATCGCCGCCAGGGCGGCCGGGTCGAGAGCGAGGCTCAGTGCGAGATAGGGCTCCTCGGCGCTCGCCTCGCAGACGCCGCCGGTCACCGGCAGGTCCACAGAGACGATCAGATATTTGGCGGCGTCATATTCGTACAGGCTCTCGCCCAGCATCAGGCGCTTGCGGCCCTGGGCGATGATGCACAGCACCGGCTGGTGGATCGTGGCCATCGGCAGCGTCGGCGCGTCGGAGCGCAGCAGCGTCAGCCGCGGGACCGCCGTGGCGCAACGCGCGCCCCGGCAATGGCGCGCGATCGCATCGCGCAGGTCGCTGATCGATTGGTCCATCGTCCTGTCTCCGCTGCGATCCTGTCGGCCCGGTCGCGCCGCCGCAAGGCTCGACGGGCTTCGCATCGTGGGTTTGACAGGATCGTGCAAGAATCGGGCAGCATCCCCCCATGCCCGGAGCGGCTCGGGGTGCCATCTCTACCGCCAATGATCAGCCAACGGATATCGACATGAGCAAGACATGGTTCGTCACCGGCGCCGCGCGCGGCATCGGCGCCAGCATCGTCCGGGCGGCGCTCGCCGCCGGCGACCGGGTGGTGGCGACGGGGCGCGATCCCGGCGCCATCGCCGACGGCTTCGGCGAGGCCGTGCTGGCGCTGCGCCTCGACGTCGCCGACCGGCAGGAGGTGGAGGCGGCGGTCGCCGCGGCGCTCGATCGGTTCGGGCGCATCGACGTGCTGGTCAACAATGCCGGCTACGGCCATTTCGGCGTGTTCGAGGAGAGCACGCCTGAGGAGGCGGAGCGGCAATTCGCCACCAACGTCTTCGGCCTGTTCGACGTCACCCGCGCCGTTCTTCCCGCCATGCGCCGCCAGCGTGCCGGGCACGTCATCAACATCTCGTCGGTCGCCGGCATCCGCGGTGGGCCCGGCGGCTCGCTCTACTGCGCCAGCAAGCATGCGGTCGAGGGCTTTTCCGAATCGCTCGCCCACGAGGTCGCCCCCTTCGGCATTGGAATCACCCTCGTCGAGCCGGGCTTCTTCCGCACCGATTTCCTCGACTCGAGCTCGGTGCGCTACGGCGCCGACGCCATCGCCGACTATGCCGGGCAGTCGGCGACGATCCGCGCCCGCTATGCCGAGCGCAATCACAGGCAGGCCGGCGATCCCGACAAGCTCGCCGCTGTGATCGTCGATCTCGCCGGACGCGACGCGCCGCCCTTCCGCTTCGCCGCCGGCACCGACGCGGTGGCGATCGTCGAGGCCAAGATCCAGCGTCTCCAGGGCGACCTCGACGCCTGGCGTGCGCTCTCCATCACCACGGACGGCGCCGATTGAGCCGTCCTCCCCCGAACCATTCCGTCCTTCGCGAAAGGTGTTCGTCATGCGCTACAGACCACTCGGCCAGTCCGGCCTCTACGTCTCCGAGCTCTGCCTCGGCACCATGACCTTCGGCGGCGGCGAAGGCTTCTGGCGCCAGATCGGCACGCTGCAGCAGCAGGAGGCCGATGAGCTCGTGCGCACCGCGCTCGATGCCGGCATCAATTTCATCGACACCGCCAATGTCTATGCCGAGGGCCTCTCCGAAGAGATCACCGGCCGTGCCCTGCGCAATCTCGGCATCGCCCGCGACCAGGTGGTGGTCGCCACCAAGGGCTTCGGCCGGATGGCGCCGGGGCCCAACGGCGTCGGCGCCTCGCGCGGCCATCTCCTCGACCAGGCCAAGGCCAGCCTGCGCCGCCTGCAGCTCGACCATATCGACCTCTACCAGATCCACGGCTTCGACGCGTTCACGCCGATGGAGGAGACGCTGGAGGCGCTCGACACGCTCGTGCGCCAGGGGCTGGTGCGCTATGTCGGCGTGTCGAACTGGGCCGCCTGGCATGTCGCCAAGGGCCTCGGCATCGCCGCCCGCCGGGGCTTCACGCCGATCCGCTCGCTCCAGGCCTACTACACCCTGGCCGGCCGCGACCTCGAGCGCGAGATCGCGCCCATGCTCGCCTCCGAAAGCGTCGGGCTGATGGTGTGGAGCCCGCTGGCGGGCGGCCTGCTCAGCGGCAAGTACGACCGCAGCAACTCTGCCGGCGGCGACGGGCGCCGCGCCACCTTCGATTTCCCGCCCGTCGATCGCGACCGGGCCTTCGCGGTGATCGACGCCATGCGCCCGATCGCCGAGGCCCGGGGCTGCACCGTGGCGCAGGTGGCGCTCGCCTGGCTGTTGCATCAGCCCGTCGTGACCAGCGTCATCGTCGGTGCGAAGCGCACGGCGCAGCTCGCCGAGAACATCGGCGCCACCGAGGTGGTTCTCTCGCCCGAGGACCTGCAGGCGCTCGACACGGCCAGTGCCCTGCCGCGCGAATATCCCGGCTGGATGCTGGAGCGGCAGGGGGCCACCTCGAAACGTTGAACCGGATGTCCGAGCTGCGCCCGTGGGCGGGCTCGGACATTCGTCACATGCCGAGACAACAGCGCCACGGCCGGTTCAGGCTGCGGGCGGCTCATGCCCGCCCGTCCGTCCTGCCGCATAGGCGCCGAGTGCTTCGACCAGGTGATCGAAGACGATGCGCACGCGCGGCACCGTGCGCAGGTCCTCGTGCATCACCAGCCAGGTGGGCAGGGGAAAGCGCAGGGCCGGCAGCACGGGGGTGAGACCGCTGCGCCGCGCCAGCGCCGTCTGGCAGATGCCGATGCCGACGCCGGCGCGGATGGCGGCGAGCTGGGCGAGATTGCTGTCGCAGCGATAGGCGAAGTGCAATCGCACGCCGGCGAGGCCGACGGCCGCCAAACCCCGCGCGATCACGCCGGAGCGGTCGTCGCCGATCAGCACGTGGTCGGCGAGGTCGGCGAACCCGTGCGGCTCCGGCCGGTCGGCGAGATAGGCCGGGGCGGCGTAGAAGCCGACCTGGATGGCGCCGACGCTGCGGGCCACCAGCGCCGCCTGCGTCGGCTGGGTCATGCGCACGGCGATATCGGCGTCGCGGCGCAGCAGGTCCTCGGTGCGGTCGGTCGGCACCAGCTCGATGTCGAGGCCGGGATGGCGGGCGAGAAGGGCGGCGAGGATCGGTGGCAGCACCTCGATGCCGACCACCTCGCTGCAGGTGAGCCGCACCGTGCCGGTTCCAGCACCGCCCGGTCCGTCGAGCGAACGGACGAAGGCCTCGGCGGTCGCGGCCATCTCCTGCGCGTAGGGGAGCGTGCGCCGCGCCGTCTCGGTCGGCACCAGGCCGGTCGGCGAGCGGGTGAACAGCACCGCGCCGAGGGCGTGCTCCAGCGTCTCGACCTGCCGGCGCACCGTCGGTTGCGCCGTGCCGAGGGCGCGCGCCGCCGCCGAGAGGCTGCCCTCGCGCATCACCGCGAGGAAGGTGCCGAAGAGGTCCCAGGACGGCGTCGACCGGCTCATCCCGCTCTTATGAGCGGTTGGACTCTTTTCGGCAATCGCCGCCGAGCGCGAGCCCGGGCAAAGTGCCGGCGTCACCTGGAGAGACCGCCATGAGCCCGATCCCGCAAGTCCCGCCCGCTTCCGGCGCCGTCGTTGGCGCGCCGCGGCTGCTGCTGCGCCTTGAAGGCGTCGCCGCGCTCGCCGCCGCCGTGCTCGCCTATGCCGCCGGCGGCCATGACTGGACGGTCTTCGCGCTGCTGTTCCTGGCGCCGGACCTGACGATGCTCGGCTATGTCGGCGGCCCCGGGATCGGGGCCGCTCTCTACAATCTCGGCCACACCTACGTGGTGCCGGCCGGGCTGGGCGCCCTGGGCTGGGTCGCCGGCCAGCCCTGGCTCCTGGCGTCGGCCCTGGTCTGGATCGCCCATATCGGCTTCGACCGGGCGCTCGGCTACGGGCTCAAATATGACGACGCCTTCGGCCACACGCACCTGGGCCGGTCGGGGCGAAGCGCTTGAATCCTCGGCCCCGCTCTCGCTTCAATGCGGCCGATCGCCGTCCTCCATCTGCCGCAGCATCGTCATGCGCGCAAAGGCGAGGCCATTGAGCGCTGTCGCCACTTCGAGACGCGACCACCCCGCCATCTCGGCCCGCTCGGCGAGATCGGTGAAGGCGGGCTCCACCTCAAGCAGACACTCATAGAGGCGGTCAGGATCCGTGACCGGCTCTTTCGATGAGGGACTATCCACTGGATGGGTCCATTGTTCGTATTGCTCAACCCCGATAGCAGAAAACAACACGAAATTTTATGAGAAATCAAGTCAGTTTGGGGCGAAGACTGTGACATCATGCCCGGTTGGTGATGGACGTTGCATAACCTATAGCGAATAAGCCCGCGGCGTGACTTGCCGTCTTCGCGGCTCGCTGGGGATGCTGTTTGCAGTGCTCCAGCATCCGCGTCGAAGTTCGCTTCACTCCAGGGGATAAAATTTGCTTGCGGCCAATAGAAATTTTAATTTCGAATTGCGGACGGCTGCATGATACCGCCTGCACATATGATTCCCGAGTTGAACGAAATTTCATATCTGTGAGGAGACCAGATTGGCGCGCGAACCGACAAGTGTCGACACCATCCATTATGTCGTATTTGTTTGCAAAATTCAGTCTTTGGTGTAATTCTAAGCTAGATGCTGGCGACTTGAAGCAGACCATGCACAGGGCGGTTGCCTATATTCGCGCCACGACTGGGCGGAAAGACCAGTTCGTCGATATTGCGGCACAGCGTACCGCGATTCAGAGGATTGCCGCAGCGGAAGAGCTCGATGTCGTTGCGGAGCACGTCGAGACCGCGCCGTGCGAAGGCCTGGGCGCGCTGCGGCATCGGCCGCGTCTGCTCGCGGCTCTCGCCCTGGCCCGGACGGCCGGATGTCCCATCCTGGTGGCGCGGCTGGACTGCCTCTCCGGCGATGCGGCGGTGATCGCCCGCCTGATGGCCGGCGACGTGCGTTTCCTCGTCGCCGAGTTCGGCACCGAGGTCGAGCCGTTCATGGCCCGCCTGCACCAGGAGCTGCCGGAGCGAATGCAGGAGCTGATCCACGATCTCACCCGGGCCGCCCTGGTGCCGCGGGACTGAGGCGGCCGGTTCGCCTGGGCTGATCGCGCCGGGTCCGGCCGGCCGGCTGCCGCGCCGGGGGCAGATGCGCGCGCGATGCCGCGGGCGTCGGCAAGTCTCCGGGCAGCGAGCGGAAATCCAGATTGCGGTGTGGCACCGGGCTGCTGAACAGGAAGCCCTGGCCGAGATTGCATCCCGCCGCCGCGACCAGCATCGCCTGCGCCTCGGTCTCGATGCCTTCGGCCGTGGTCTCGATGTCGAGGCTGCGGGCGAGATTGGCGACGGCGCAGACGACCGCGGCCGCCTGCGTGTCCGTGCCGATGGGACCGATGAAGGACCTGTCGATCTTGATCTTGTCGAAGGGCAGGCGCCGCAGATATCCCAGGGCGGAATAGCCCGTCCCGAAATCGTCGAGCGCCAGGCGCACGCCGTGTCCGTGCAGACGGCGCAGGTCCGAGAGCAGCGCCTCGTCGTCCCTCAGGAAGATGGTTTCCGTGACCTCCAGCTCCAGCCGGCGTGCGGGCAGGCCGGAGGTCTTCAGATTCTCCATGACCACGGCGAAGAGGTCGCCCCGGTCGAGCTGCGCCGTGGAGACGTTGACGGAGACGGGAATGTCGACCGGCCAGGACGCCGCATCCCGGCAGGCCCGGGCGATGGCCCAGGCCCCGATCGGCACGATCAGGCCGCTTTCTTCGGCGATCGGGATGAACAGGTCCGGCGAGACGAAGCCCCGCCGGGGATGGCGCCAGCGCAACAGCGCCTCTGCGCCGGCGACGCGGCGATCGGTGAGGGAGGCGATGGTCTGGTAGTGCAGTTCGAGCTGGTTGCGGGCGATCGCCTCGCGCAGATCCGCCTCCAGCTCACGCCGCTCCTGGGATTCGGCTTCGAGCGCCGCGTCGAAGATCCGGAACGCGTTCTTGCCTTCCGCCTTGACCTTGTAGAGGGCCGTGTCCGCGTTGCGGATCAACGTGTCGGCGTCGGCGCCGTGTACCGGAGCCACTGCGATGCCGATGCTGACGCCGACATGCAGCATCCGCCCGTCGATCGGATAGGGGCGGCCGATCGTCTCGAGGAGCCGCCCGGCCAGCGTCTCCGGAGCCGAGCCTTCGCCGGCCGATTCCAGCAGGATGGCGAACTCGTCGCCGCCGAGCCGCGCCACCATGCCGGCCTCGCCGAGCGTGCTCAGGATCCGGTCGGCGACCGACGTCAGCACCGCGTCGCCGGTCGCATGGCCGAACGTATCGTTGATCGCCTTGAACCGATCGAGATCGAGCACCAGCACGGCGAAGGCCTCGCCCGAGACGGCGCATCGCTCGAAGGCCGCGCCCAGGCGCCGCTTCATCTCCGAGCGATTGGCCAGGCCCGTCAGCACGTCGTGACGAGCCGCATGGGCGATCATTTCGGCGGCTGCCTTGCGTTCCTCGATGTCGATATAGACGCCGCTGACGCGCTCGGCCGTGCCGTCCGCAGCCCGATGGGTCACGCGGCCGATCGAGACGATCCAGCGCCATCCCCCCGTGCCGTCGCGATGGCGGAACTCGTTGATCAGCTGCGCCTTGCGTTCGGCGAAGAAGGCCTTCCGATTGGCTTGGACGCCCGGCAGGTCGTCGGGGTGGATGACCTGGTCGGCCAGGTCGTCGCAGATCGCTTCCTGCGGCGCGGCGAAGCCGAGATAGGTCCACCATTGCGGACTGGTCCAGAACCGGTCCCCGAGGACGCTCCAGTCCCAAAGGCCGATATGAGCGCTCTCCGTGGCCAGGGCCAGGCGCTCGGTGGTGGCGGTCACGTCCTCGCGCGCGGCCACCGCCTCGGTCACGTCCTGGATGGTGCCGACGATGCGATCGACCGTCCCGCCGTCCCCGGCCGGCGCCCCGATCATGCGGATCCAGCGAGCCGTGCCGGCCGCCGTCGTGAAGGGGATCTCGATGTCCCACGGCTTGCCGTCCGCGGCCGCCGCCGCCAGGCAGGCGCAGATCCGCTCCCGTGCCGCGGGGGGATGGAAGGCCAGCATCGCGTCCCATGTCGGGTGGAATCCGGCATCGACCGCATGGATGCGGCGCACCTCGTCCGACCAGGTTGCCGAGCCGCTCGCCAGGTCGAGCGACCAGGATCCCAGGCGGGTCAGGCGCGACATCTGCTCCAGGTCCTCGTTCTGCCGCCTGAGCTCGGCTGCCATGGTCTTGAGGGCGGTGATCTCGCTGGCGACCGCGATCACGCCCCGGCTTCCGTCCTCCCTGGGCAGCGGCCGGACCGTGATGTCGAGCCAGCGCGGACCGCCGTCCCGCGCGCGGCCGCAGATCTCGCGGCGGATCGGGCGACCGCCGCGGATCGCGGCGATGAGCTCCACGGCGGCGGGGGCCGCGCCCTCGAGGGCGAGCAGCGCCTCGGGCACGCGCCCGATCGCCTGCGCCGACAGCCAGCCGGTGACACGCTCGAAACCCGGATTGACCCATGCGATCCGTCCATCCGCATCCGTGACGAACACGGCATCGGACGTCAGGCCGGCGATCATCGAGAGCTGCCCTGGCGTGGGCGAGGAGGCGCTGCGTGCGGACGCGCGCTCCTCCCTGCCTCGGCTCAACAACCGCGCCATCATGGCCAGGCCGGCCGGGCAGCGAGGACGAGGGGCGGGTGAGGAGCCGGCAGGCCCGTCGGCGCTCGGGTCGGCCCGCGCCGCGAACCATCGGGACCGACGGGCGATCCGTCCGGCGGGCACGGGGCGGCGGCGGCAAGGCGAGGGCCTGCTGCCGCCGGCCGGGCGGTCCGCGATGCGAACCCCGATCGTCGAACGCGCCCGGCAGCGAGGGACAAGCCAAGCATCTCGATCCACCCGACATCGTCTATGCCGTGGATGATAGGCGCGTCGTCTTAAGAGACCGTGTGGAAATCCGATGATGGCGAGCCGGCTTGGGATCCTCGGGCCGCGCCCGGGGGCGTGCTTTCGCCTCCGGGCGGGATGCGGCCGCCCTCTCGGCGCCGGAATGCAGGGCAGCCCTATTTCAGCCCGCCCGGCGTGTCGCCGAGGGCATCGCCGGCGCCGGGCCGGTTCAGGATGGTGCTGTCGCGGCCCGAGCGGCCTTGCGCCGACAGGATCGACATGCGCTTGGCCCTCAGCACTGCCGGATCATTGTCGTCCGGCAGCGGCGCGACCGGCTGGGGCTTCGGGGCTTTCGGCTTGGAGAACAGGCCCATGATCATCTCCTGGTAACGGCGCGGCCGGGCAGGCCGCTCTTGTGGGCGGCATAGCCGCGGTTGGCGCGGTCCGGCATCGGCCGCGGCGGGGCGTCGACTTCGGCGAAGCGCAGCATCATCAGCCCATAGCGGGTCGCGCTCATCAGGTCGTCGCGCTCCTTCACCACCATGCCGTCCTTGCGGTGGTAGAGGCGGAACTCCTCCCACCAGTCGGCGAGGTGGCGCGCCACCTTCAGACGTCCGGTCTGCAGGCGGTCGAGCATGTCCATCAGCCCGGCCTCGACGCCGGCCGAGCCGTCGGGGTACTGCGCGCGCTGGGGCAGCATGGCGAGGCCCTGCGCCCGGTACTGCTCGGCCAGCGGCTCGCCCGAGTCCTTGGAATGCTGCAGCCCGTCATGCGGCCAGGCCCAGGGCAGCCTTTCGCCCCAGGGCCGGAGCGCCGCGGCGTGCAGGGCCGGCGTCTGCTCGCGCACGCGATGGGCTCTGACCACGAAGACCACGTCGTCGTCGCGGTTCCAGGCGAGCTCGACCGCGGCGAAGGGATGGTCCCAGCCGAAATCCATGGCGCCGAGCCGCGGCCAATGCGCCGGCGGCGCGAAGGCCTCGACCGCGATGTCCTCCAGCGGCACCGGGAAGATGCGGCCGGAGCCGAGGATCGGCACGCCCCGGGCCCGCGCCTCGCGCTCGTGCGCTGGGAAGGAGGCGATGATGCGGGCCCGCTCCTCGGCCGGGATGTGCTCGGCATCGTCGATGGTCATGTTGGTGTCGTGGCGGTCGGGCGAGGTGCCGGAGAGGAAGCGATGCACCACGTCCGACATGCCCTCCAGCGGCGTGAAGGTCATGAAGGCCATGCCGCCGGTGGCGATGGTGCGGGCGAGGCCCTCGTCGTAGATGTCGGCCGGCGGTTCTTCGTCGAACCAGACCAGGTCCACCGGCGGCCCCTGCCATTTGCGCCGGCCCTGCTCGTAATGCTTGAAGCGCAGCACCGAGGGTGCACCGGAGGCATGCGCGATCTTCACTGTGTCGATCAGGTCGGCCGCGCCGCGCGCCGGGGCGGTGTCGAGCACCGCCCCGGCCGGCAGGGTGCCGGAGCCCCATTCGCCCGGCATGCCCATCAGCACGCGCTGCGGGTTGTCGCGGGTGGTCTCGGCGGTGATGCCGCTGGCCCAGGCGACGATCGGCCGGTCCCAGCGCCGGCCGGGCCACCAGCGGGGATAGCTGCCGGTGAGGTGATAGGCCATCTCGGCCCCCCCGCAATAGGTCTTGCCGTTCTGGTTGCCGGCGCGCAGCAGCCGTTCCCGGTGATGCATCCCGGCCGCATGGAAGGCGAGTTGCGGCGGGTAGGGGCGGTAGAGCGCCAGCCGGCTCAGCCTCAGCGCATCGAGCTGGCGCAGCAGCGCATCGAGCTCATCCCTCGGCAGGGCCGAGACGGTCGAGGCCAAGCTGTCTTGCCAGGGCAATGGCGCGCTCCCGCTTCTGTTCGAGGCCGAGCTCGGCGAAGTCGCCCGGCTTGCCCAGCTCCGTCCGGTCGGTGAACAGGCCGAGATGCCGGGCGATGTCGACCAGCGCGGCGCGCTTGTCGTGCATCTTGACCTTGAGGCCCGTGGTGGTCTGCGAGACCTCGGCGATCGCCGCCGCCGTGTCCGCGTCGAGGGCGTCGCTGTCGACGAGGCGCAGGCTGGCGCCGGCCTTCTTCGATCGCGGGCCGTCCGGCGCCTCCGCCTCCGGCGCCTCGCGCCAGGCCAGGACCTTGCGGATGTCGGCAAAGCCGATACGAGCAAGCTCGGCCAGCACCCTGTCCGCGGTGATGGCGCAGCGCTCGGCCCGCTGGGCCTGCGCCTGGCGCACCGCCTCGAACAGATGCGGCTTGACGGAGGCACCGGCGACCCAGGAATAAGCCTCGTTTCTCGCGGTTGCGAGGCTGTAGCCGGCCGCCAGCGCCGCGCGGCGCGGGGCGAGGTCGATCAGATATTCCTCGACGAACCGGCGCTCGCGGGCATTGAGCTGGCGAGCCACCAGTCAGCCGAGCTGCTGGGCGGCCGCCGAGAGCAGCGCGAACAGCGTGATGCCGGCGCAGAGCAGAGCGGCGAGGATGCTGACGGGGTGGATGAGCATGGTTGTCTCCGAATAGGGCGGAACCGTCCCGTTCCGGGCCGGATCGCAGGCGTCGCAGACTTGCCGCCGGTGCGGGGCACGAAACGTGCCGGGCATCGTTCGGGGACGATGGGGCGGAGGAGGGGAAGGGCGAGGGGCCCGGTCCGGGCGCAACACCTCACCATCGGATTTTGCCAACGCCTTCGATCCGGGTCAACGAGGGGGGCGTTTGCGCTGCTTCTCGAACCATGGCGCCGTGTCCTTGATCGCGTCGGCTCGACGGCCTAGAGGCTGATGCCATGCGCGTGCCGCGGCAGGAGAGGCGAGGATGCAGCCGGTGACCGGGGACATGGCGGCCGGCGGGCCGCTGCTGACGTCGCGCTTCGACGCGGCTTTCGCCATGGCGAGCGCCCTGCACCGGACGCAGCTGCGAAAGGGGCCGAAGCCGATCGCCTATCTCGCGCACCTCATGGCCGTCTCGGCCCTGGTGATCGAGAACGGCGGCTCGGAGGACCAGGCGATCGCGGCGTTGCTGCACGACGCGGCCGAGGATCAGGGGGGCGAGGTGACCCTGGCGCGGATCGAGGCGGCGTTCGGCCCGGCGGTGGCGGGCATCGTCGCCGACTGCACCGACGCCTGGGTCGAGCCGAAGCCGCCCTGGCAGGCCCGCAAGCAGGCCTATCTCGAACGCTTGCCCGGCAAGCCGGCGGTATCGCTGCTGGTCTCGCTTGCCGACAAGGTCCATAACGCCCGCGCCATCCTCGAGGATCGCGCCGAGGTGGGCGAGGCGGTCTGGGAGCGCTTCACCGGCGGCAAGGAGGGGACGATCTGGTATTATCGCACCCTATCGGACATCTTTCTCCAGCACATGCCGGGTCGGCTCTCCCGCGAGCTGGCGCGCATCGTCGCGGCGTTCTGAGGGAGCCGCGGACGGGCCATGCCGGCGCGGGCACTGGACGGAGGACGGGCTGGACCCGGTCTGAAGCTCTGGCAGCGTCCCGATCGCCCCCTGCCGAGATGGGCACGAACCTGTCCATACTAGGCCCGTAGCGAGCGGTCCGCGCGCGATCTCCCCGACGCGGCAGCGGAAGAGACCGCCGGCCTGCCGGAGCATCTTCAGCGAACCGGCACTCGGTTCGCGTGAAGACAATGCGTAAGAACAAGGAGATAGAGAGTGTGATCGACTCGACTTGAAGCGACCACACTCCCAGGGACCGGCGGTCGACGTGTCGGCCGAGGCTACTTGGCGTAGCGCTCCATCGCGTCCTTGATCAGCCCCTTGGCGACCTCGGCCGTCTCGAAGCCGTTGACCTCGACGGCCTTGCGGCCGGCGGGCAGCTGCTTGTAGACGCGGAAGAACGAGGTCAGGCGCTCCTGCTCGATTGCCGGCAGGTCGGAGACCTCCTTGATGGCGTCATAGGTCGGATCGAGCTTGGAGGTCGGCACGGCGACGATCTTGTCGTCGACCTCACCGCCGTCGATCATCTTCATCACGCCGATCGGGCGGACCTTCATCAGGGCACCGGGGGCGACGGCCTCGCGGGTGTAGACGATCACGTCCAGCGGGTCGCCGTCATCGGCCTTCGTCCGCGTCACCGAGCCGTAATTGGCGGGATAGGCGACCGGCATCGACTGGAAGCGGTCGACGAAGATGAAGCCGGTCTTGGTGTCGGTCTCGTACTTGATCATGCTCCCGGCCGGGATCTCCACCACCATGTTGATCTCGTCGGGCGCCTTGTCCGGCTGCGGGAAGGCCAGGATGTTCCCCTCGGCCCAGGCCGGGCTCATGGTGGTCAGCGCAATGGCGCAGGCCGCGATCGCGCCTGCGAAGAAATGTCTCGTCATGTTTTGCCCCTTCAGCAACAGGAGCGTCCCTAGCGGGGCGGCATGACGGTTTCGTGAAGATTACCAGAATGTAATGACACCATCTGCCCGCCGACATATCGGATCTCTGAGAAAGCGATTCTCAAATCCTGCGACGTCAGGTCAAAAGCAGGTGCGGCCGTTCTCATTTGTCGGGAAAGCCGGAATCGACCGGAGATCTTGTTCACTCTTCGTGAACAGTTCGCGGAATGATTGATGATGAACTTCCGCACGGCGTAGGGGATCGGGCGGGGCCCGGCTTGGATGCCGCGCCGGGTGTCGGATCAAGGGACGACGCAGGCACGATTCGGCCTTCAACCTCGATGGAACCTTCCGCGCATTCGCGCGTTGCCCGGGCAGCCCTTCGAGATTTCCGATCTCGATCCGGGCAGGAGCCGGGCGTGATACCCCGATCGCGACCCGGCTCCGTCTTTCCTGCTCTCCGCACGCCCCGTCGCGGCTCGCGCCGCCGACGAGCAGCTTGGCGCCGAAGCACGGCGCGGCCAGGATACAGGCTGCGGCCGCAACGCGCCGCGACCACCGATCGCCCGGTGTGTGCCGGACGATGCCGGCCGGCGAGGCGCGGCGACGGGGGCGAGCCCCCGCGCCCCCGAGCATGGGCTCAGAAGTTGTTCACCCGCTGCGCTGCCGTGGTGATGCTCTGCACCGGCTGCGTCGCCGTGGCGATCAGCCCGGCAAACTTGCTGACAGCCGTCGAGGCGGAGTTGGCGACGTAGAGGATGTCCTTGTCCTGCACCTCGAAGTCGCGCGCCAGGAGATAGGCGCGCGGATCGCGCATGTCGAGCTTGTAGATCACCGGCACCGTGTCGCCGATCAGGGCCGGGAGGGGCCCACGCGTGAGCTGGTGCGCGAAGCCGATCGGCTCGTTGCGGAAGAGGTACACGCCTTCCGGATCCGCCCGCATATCGAGCAGGCCGCCGGACTTGGCGACGGCGCCCTCCAGCGTCAGCTTGGTGGTCTGGAACTCGATCGAAGCGTTCTGCCCGGTGGCACCGAAGGCGGTGAAGGTCTTGGGCTGGCGCACGACCGTGACGATGTCCTGCGGCTGGACGTAGATGTTCTCGCGCGGATTGCTCAGGAGGTTGGCGAAGGGCACCGACAGGGTCTTGCCACGCCGCGTCAGCCGGATCCACGAATCATAGGTGTTGTTCTTCAGGCCGCCGACCGTGGCGATGACGTCGAGGAGGCGGTCGCCACGCTCGCTGATCGGCACCCGGGCACCCGCCGTGCCTTCGCCGGTCACGGTGACGTTGTTGCTGACGCTGGTCGGCAGCGTCACCAGCACCTGCGGCTCGATGGCGCGTCCGGCGAGCTTGTTGGTAATGGCGCGCTCCACCTCGGCCGGGGTCATGCCCACCACCCGGATGCGACCGGCGAAGGGCACGTTGATGGTGCCGTCGCGGCCGACCTGCTGCTGGGGGATATTCGTGCTGGGCGCGCCGGTGGAGACCACGCCCAATTGCGGGCTGAACAGGCCGCCCGCCGCCGCCTCCCAGATCGTCACCGCCACCGTGTCGCCGGTGCCGATGCGCACGTCGGGGGCGCCGCGCCGGTCCCCGAAGCAGTCATACATCGAATCGATCGGCCGGCGCTTGAGGACGGCGATGGTGGTGTCCACCACGGGAACGATCAGGAATCGCTCCAGCCCCCTGTCGTCCTGCGGCTTGCTCGCCGCATAGATTTCGCTTGTGTCGGGACCGGCGGCAGGGAGGGAGGAGCATGCCGACAGCACGAGCAGGGCAGGGAGGGCCCTGGCGAGGGGGGAGAGAGCAACCACTACGACCTCATACGCGGCAGGAACGCAAACTCCTGACGGGGTATCAGCTTGGCTGGGGCGAAAACATGTCTCATCGGCGGGTTAACCATGTTTTGGCGCCGCCGTGGCGATGAAGCCACACACCGCGAGGCCGTCTTGTCTCCGGGAAGTCGCGGCCCATCGGGCCTCGTCCGGCGGTGAAGGCACACCGGCGCGGGGTCTTTGTCCAGAGGACGGGGGCCGCGCCGACGACATATCCCCAGCCTGTGGCACCCGGGCCACGCCGGGCCCGGCAGGGGAGCGCGGCAGGCGCCCCGGCGGGCTTCCCGAGCGGCATCGGCGGGGCGCCGGCGCGTCCGTCACCGCCGCGGGAACGCTCGCGTCGACCGGCGCCGCTGTCCGGGTGATTCGGTCTGCGGGCGTACGCCGTGCCCGACGGGCGTTCCCGCCGGCACAGACAGACGCGCGCAGTTGTGCCAGGATGCGATGTCCGGGCGCATTCACGCTGAAGCTGGAGAGTCCCATGCGCCAGACTGTGATGATTGCCGCGGCGGCGGCGATCGGCCTTAGCGTCCTCCCCGCCGCATCAGCCGCGGCCATGCCCGTGCCGACGGCGATTCCGGTCGCCGGCGCGGCGCCGGCGGTCGAGACCGTCGGCTATTATGGCTACGGCTACGGCTACCGCCGCTATTACCGGCCCTACTATTACTATGGCGGGCCGAGCTACGGCTATTACTACAACGCGCCGCGTTACTACGCGCCTCGGTACTATTACCGGCCCTGGTGGGGGTACGGTTACGGCCGGCGGTGGGGTTACTGAGCCGGCAGGCCTCGCTGTGGTGCGGGCGGCGGGCGGCCGGGGCGCGCGGCCGCCCGAAACGCCCGGCCCGGCGACCCCGCCGCGCGCGGGGCTTGGCCGGGCCGGGCGTCAGGGGCTAGGTTCGCCACCGGCCGCACCGCGGCCGTCAAGGCCGGATCATCCCTTTGAACACGCTCGCCGCCGCCCTCCCGCATCTGTTCTCGCCCTTCACCATCCGCCGCACGCGGATCCGCAACCGGATCATGTCGACCGGGCACGACACGACGTTGCCCACCGCCTTCGTGCCGAACGATGCGCTGATCGCCTATCAGCAGGCCCGGGCGGAAGGCGGCGTCGGCCTGATCGTGGTCCAGGTCGCCGGCGTGCACGAGACGGCGCGCTACACCTCCCACCTCCTGATGGCGACGGACGATGCGTGCATCCCCGGCTATCGCCGGCTCGCCGAGGCCTGCCACGCCGCCGGCGCCACGGTGTTCGGCCAGCTCTTCCACCCCGGCCGCGAGATCCTGGAGACCGCCGAGGGCACCAGCCCGGTCGCCTACGCGCCCTCGGCCGTGCCCAACCAGCGCTTCCACATCATGCCGCGTCCGCTCTCGCCGGCGATGATCGGCGAGATCGTCGAGGGCTACGGCGCGGCGGCGCGGCGGCTCGAGAGCGCCGGCCTCGACGGGGTCGAGATCGTCGGCAGCCACGGCTACCTGCCCGCGCAGTTCGTCAACCCGCGCGTCAACCGCCGCGAGGACGGCTATGGCGGCTCGCTGGAGAACCGCCTGCGCTTCCTGCGCGAGGCGGTCGCTGCCGTGCGCGCCCGGACCGGCCCGGACTTCGTCGTCGGCCTGCGCTTCAGCGTCGAGGACCGCGACCTCGACGGCCTGACCGCGGCCGAGGCGGGCGAGGCGCTGGCCGCGCTCGACGGCACCTTCGACTATTTCAACCTGACGGTCGGTTCCTCCGCCACCTTCGGCGGCGCCACCCATATCGCGCCCGCCATGGCCTATGCTCCGGCCTATGGCGCGCCTGCCGCGGCGGCGATCAAGCGGCGGGTGAACACGCCGGTATTCTACACCGGCCGCGTCAACCAGCCCCAGGACGCCGAGCGCCTGGTCGCGGCCGGGGAAGCCGACATGGTCGGCATGACCCGGGCCCTGATCTGCGACCCCACGATGCCGGCCAAGGCGCAGGAGGGCCGGTTCGACGATATCCGCGCCTGCATCGCCTGCAACCAGGCCTGCATCGGCCATTTCCAGCTCGGCGTGCCGATTTCCTGCATCCAGCATCCCGAGACCGGCCGCGAGCTCAGCTATGGTCGCCCGTCCCCGGCGGCGGTCGTCAAGACCGTGCTGGTCGCGGGCGGCGGCCCGGCCGGGCTCAAGGCCGCCGCCGTCGCCGCCGCCCGCGGCCATCGCGTCACGCTCTACGAGGCGTCGGAGCGGCTCGGCGGCCAGGCGCTGCTGGCCCAGCTGCTGCCGCGGCGCCTGGAGTTCGGCGGCATCGTCACCAACCTCACGCGCGAGGCCGAGCTCGCCGGCGTCGCCGTGGTCCGGCGCACCCGGGTCGACCGCGCCCTCGTCGAGCGCGAGCGCCCCGACGTGGTGATCGCCGCCACCGGAGCGACGCCGCGCCGGCCCGACCTGCCTGGGGCCGAGACGGCGCATGTCGTCACCGCCTGGCAGGTGCTGCGCGAGGAGGTCAATGTCGGCGCTTCCGTGCTGGTGGCGGACTGGCGCTGCGACTGGATCGGCATGGGCGTGGCGGAGAAGCTGGCGCGCGCCGGCTGCAAGGTGCGCCTCGCCGTCAACGGCTACATGCCCGGCCAGCGCATCCAGGCCTATGTCCGCGACCAATGGGCCGGCGTGCTCCACGATCTCGGCGTCGAGGTCACCCCCTATGCCGATCTCTACGGCGTCGACGGCCAGACCGTCTATCTCGCCCATGTCACTGGCAAGGAGCCGATCATCGTCGAGGGCGTCGACACGCTGGTGACCTCGCTCGGGCATGACGCCGCGCGGGGCCTGGAGGAGGAGCTCGCAGGCTTCGGCGGCGAGCTCCATGTCATCGGCGACTGCCTGACCCCGCGCACTGCCGAGGAGGCGGTGCTGGAAGGCCTGCGCGCCGGCTGGGCGATCTGACCGGCCGGCGCGGCTACGGGCTTCCCGCCGTCCGGGCAGTGCCGAGGACGGCGACGGCGATGGCCAGGATTCCGGTCCACTGCACCGGGGTGAGCGTCTCGCCGAGCAGGGCCTGGCCGAGCAGGGCTCCGATCACCGGCTCCATGCTGGTCAGCGTGCCGTAGGTCCTGGCCGGCAGGCGCGTGAGCGCCACCATCTCCAGCGAAAAGGGGAGAGCGCTGGAGAAGACGCCGACGGCGAGCGCGCTGGCGAGGATCGAGGGCTCGAGGAGGCCGGGCCCCGCCTCGCGAAAGCCGAGCGGCAGCACCAGGGCGGTGGCAACCAGCATGCCGATCGCAGTCGCCTGGACGCCGAGCTCCCGGCCGACGCGCCGGCCGAGCACGATGTAGAAAGCCCAGGCCGCACCGGCGCCGAGCGCCAGGAGCACGCCCCGAGGATCGAGCGGCGCTGCGCTGCGGAGCGGCGACAGCAGCACCAGGCCGAGGCCGGCGGCGGCGATCCACGCCAGGTCGACCCATCGCCGCGAGGACAGCGTGGCGAGGGCGAGCGGCCCGGCGAACTGCAGCGCCGAGGCGGCCCCGAGCGGGATCGAGTCGAGCGCCATGTAGAAGAGCAGGTTCATCGCGGCGAGCGAGGCGCCGTAGCCGATCAGCGCCGGCAGGCATCGCTGGCTCGGCCGCGCCCGCCAGGCCCGCATGAGGATGCCGAGCAGCACGGCGCCGACGGCAAGGCGCAGCACCGTCGTGCCTTCCGGGCCGCAGGTCGCGAACAGGCCCTTGGCCAGGGTCGCGCCGTACTGGATCGACACCATGGCGCCGACCAGCGCTCCCACTGCCCCGAGCGGCGCGGCGCCGCGCCCGGCGAGGTCATGGTCTCGTGAAGTCATGTCCCGCCCGTCCGTTCTGCCGCGAGGCCTGCGGAACCTCTATTGACTCGGGCGGCCCGACGTCCAACTTAAAACCCTAACTCGGATTAAGCTGCGCTAAATCAATGCTCGATTACGCCGCCCTGGCCGCAGTCGCGGCCGTCATCCGCGAAGGCAGCTTCGAGCGTGCCGCCGGCGCCCTCGGCGTCACCACCTCGGCGATATCCCAACGGGTCCGGGCGCTGGAGGAGCGCCTGGGCTCCGTCCTCGTCGTGCGCGGCCAGCCCTGCACGCCGACCGAAGTCGGCGCGCGGATCTGCGCCCATATCGAGCGGGTGCGCCTGCTCGAAGGCGAGATGGCGCGGGACCTGCCGGCGCTCGCCGGTGGCGGCGTCGACACGGGCCCGGCCAGCATTCGCGTGGCGGTGAACCGGGACAGCCTCGGCACCTGGTTCATGCCGGCGATGGCGCGTTTCGCCGAGCGCACGGGCGCGCTGCTCGATCTGGTGCTCGACCGGGAGGAATACACGATCGACCGGCTGCGCAGCGGCGAGGTCCTGGCCGCGGTGACGGCCGACGGCTCCCCGGTCCAAGGCTGCCGGACGATGCCGCTCGGCAGCCTGCGCTATGTCGCGTCCGCCGCGCCGGACTTCGTTCGGCGCTGGTTTCCCCACGGGGTCGATGCGCGGGCGCTGGCCGGCGCCCCCGTGCTGGTGTTCGACCGCAGGGACCACCTGCAGGCGAGATGGGCCCGCGAGGTCGCCGGCGTCACGCTCGCGGCGCCGGCCCATTGGATTCCGGCCACCCAGGCCTTCTTCGAGGCGACGCTCGAAGGCCTCGGCTGGGGGATGAACCCGCTTCTCCTCGTCGAGCCCGCCAGAGCGCAGGGACGCCTCGTCGACCTGTCGCCGGGCCGGCAGATCGACGTCCCGCTGCACTGGCAATGTGCGCGCATCGGCGCACGTCTGCTCGATCTCCTGACGCAGGAGGTGGTCCGCGCGCGCGCAGCGGCCTGGTCCCGGCTGCCTGAAGCGCCCTCGTCCCCGTCAGGCCTGCGCCGCCTCCTCGCGCCGGGCGATCACCGCGTCGACGATGCCCCAGTCGCGGGCTTCCGCGGCGGTCATGAAGTGATCGCGGTCGAGGGTGCGCTCCACCTCCTCGAGGCTGCGGCCGCAATGGGCGGCATAGAGGTCGTTCAGGCGGCGCTTGGTCCGGACGACGTCGGCGGCGTGACGCTCGATGTCGGAGACCTTGCCCTGGAAGCCGCCGGAGGGCTGGTGGACCATGATGCTGGCATTCGGCAGGGCGAAGCGCTGGCCTGCCGCGCCGGCCATCAGCAGGAAGGAGCCCATCGAGTAGGCCGAGCCCATGCACAGCGTCTGCACCGGGCAGCGCAGGAATTGCATGGTGTCGTAGATCGCCAGGCCGCTCGTCACCGCGCCGCCGGGCGAGTTGACGTACATGGCGATCGGCTTGCGCGGATCCTCCGATTCGAGGAACAGCAGCTGGGCGCAGATCAGCGCCGCCATCTCGTCCTCCACCGGTCCGTTGACGAAGACGATGCGTTCGCGCAGCAGACGCGAATAGATGTCGAAGGCGCGTTCTCCGCGGCTGGACTGTTCGACGACCATCGGGACGAGCTGCATCATGTCGCGCATGGGCGAGCCTTTC
The DNA here is from genome assembly GCF_030814995.1 of Labrys wisconsinensis. Classification (GTDB taxonomy): domain Bacteria; phylum Pseudomonadota; class Alphaproteobacteria; order Rhizobiales; family Labraceae; genus Labrys; species Labrys wisconsinensis. The sequence continues at coordinate 44,904 of NZ_JAUSVX010000029.1, forward strand.
GGTCAGTGTGTCGATCGGGCATGGACGTCCGTTCCCGCGTCGAGGCGGGCTCGGCAGTCCGGCGGAGGTCGGCGCTGTCCCGGCCGCGTCGGGCCGGGCGTTTCAGGCGGCGAGAGCGCGCATCGGCCCGTTGGCGTTGGCGGCTGTCATGCCGAACGGCGCGCGGGCTGCGGGGAGCGGCCGATGAACGATGCGGAACGTCGTCCCGCCTGCCGCGTTCGGGGCGATGTGGAACGTCACCAGGCTGTCGGGCAGGCCGGCCTCGTCCTCGCTGAGGCGATAGCGCACGAAGCGCTCCGCCTCCGCGTCCAGGAGCTGCAAGCCGGCCGCCCGTCTCGCGCGCGGTGGCCGCGCGTCTTGCGAAGGCTCGCGCGGCGGCCGCGCGTCTTGCGAAGGCTCGCGTGGCGGCGCATTGGCCGCCGGCGGGGGCGCCAGCAGCCATCGCTCCAGGAAGTCGCGGACCGTCAGCGCCCGCCACACCTTGGCCGGCGGCGCATCCAGCTCGACTTCCAGGCTCAGGGCGTCTTCGTCCTCGTCGCCGTGCATCCTCATTGGTCCATGTCCTTCAGGAGCTCTCTGAGGGCGTCGACACGTGCCGGCCAGAACGCCCGGTACCGATCGAGCCACCGCGCCATCTGCACGAGGCCGGCGGGATCGACCCTGTAGTTGACGTAGCGGCCGTCACGGTGCTCGCTCACCAGCCCGGCCGATCTGAGGACGCCGAGATGCTGCGACATGGCGGGCTGCGAGATGGCGAAGCCCGTCCGCAGCTGCGTCGCGTTCATCGCGCCGTCCGCCAGGCGCTCGAAGATCGCGCGGCGGGTCGGGTCGGCGAGCGCCCTGAAGATGTCCTCTGCGGCCATGCCAATACATAAGCATGTACTTATGTGATTCGCAAGCGGCAAATGCGCGAGGTGGCCGTGCCCTGGGGCCCGTCGGCCCGGGCGGCCGGACGCCGGGGCGTGTGATCCGGTAGTGAGGATGGTCGGCTCGGGGTTGGGCAAGCCTCTCCGCGCCTGCCGCGCGACGGCTGCCAAAGGTATGCCGGCAAAATACATAGAATTAGTCGAAAGTTGCAGATCGGCAACAGACTTGGGAAAAGCCCTGTGGCAAACCTGCCCACGCTGGCCGGGCGCGTTTTGTCACGAAAGTGAAACAGGGCGCTGTCAGGTCTGCGAGACTGCTGGGGGGCAGCCTGTCAGGACTTGCATCAACGCGTCGGACGTGTCCGACCTGGGGGATCCCTCTGCCATGAAATTGACGACCGCGCTTTTCGCGGCGACCGTGTTCGCCGCCACGCCCGCCTTCGCGGCGGATCTCACGACCACCCCCGAGCCCGAGGCTCCCGCCCCGGCCCCGGCGCCGCAATGGTCCCTCGGCATCGAGGCCAGCCCGGAATTCTTCGCCATCGACCAGGACCCGCATGACGCGGCCACGGCCCATTCGAAGAAGCCCGCGGGCAAGCTGACCGACTACTACGGCAAGATCAGCCTGAGCTACAGCTTCGCCGGCGGCTGGTTTGTCGGCGGATCGTTCCAGGCGCAGGTCAAGAAGAATCGCAATACGAGCGGCGATCTGGTCAAGGATACTTATCAGTATTACGGCGAAGGGAACATCGGCTACAAGTACAAGTGGGGTGCCTTCTCGCTGACGCCGTCCGTTGGTATTGGGTACACCTGGGGCTTCACCGGCATCAACGGTGACGTCAGCAGCTCCAAGGACAATGACGACGCCTACTACGCCATCTATCTCGCCGGCGACTGGAAGCTGAACGACCAGTGGACCTGGAACGTCTTCAACCTGCGCTATCGCGACGCCTTCAGCTATACCTGGATCACCCCGAAGGCCGCCACCGGCGTGACCTACAACATCGACAGCACCAACGCGATCTATGTCAACGCCGGCTATGCCTGGAAGGAGCTGGACAAGTCCGGCCAGGCGAGCTCGCGGCCGTTCAACCCGAACTATGGCGATATTGATTCCGACAAGTGGAACATCGCCATCGGCTACAAGCACGCCTTCTGATCGCCCTCTGGGGTGAGGCCGAACATCGGCGCCGGGAGTGATCCCGGCGCCGGCCGTCCAGGGGGATGCTTACGGCGTTCCCTCGGGCTTCTTCTCCCGCCGGGGCTTCTGGCCTTCGCCGCCCTCCGGCTTGTCAGGCTTCGGCCGTTGCGCCTCCTCGGCCGGCCGTTGCGCCTCGGGCCGGGGCCGCTGCGCTTCCTCCGCCGGCCGCTTCGCCTCCTCTGCCGGCCGCGGCGTCTCGCCGACCTTCGGTTCCTCCGGCTTGATCTTCTGCCGCTCCACGGGCGTGGCGGTCTCGGGCTTTGTCAGGAGGTCCGGCTTCGGCGGCCTGTCGCCCCCTGGCGGCACGACGTCCGGCTTCGGCTTCGGCAGCTCATGGTTCGCCTCGTCCACCGGCGCCGGTGCGCCGGCCTTGTCCGGGCCAGGCCTGCCGGCATTGGCGGGCTGGGCCTGGTCGAGGACGGTCGGCTGCAGCTTCCGGCTCGCCTGGATCTGTCGGACCTGCTGGATGGGAACGAGCTTCGCCGGCCGGGCGGCGGCATCGGGCCGGACGTCGCCGTGGAACACGGCAATGCTGCTGGCGTCCGTGCGGCCTGCCTCCTCCGGACGGGCCGCATCGCGGACGTCGACCACCGCCACCTTGCGCCGCGTCGCCTGCTCGATGACGTCGACGTTGATCGCCGTGTTGACCACCACGTTGTTGCGGACCGTCACCTCGATCGGTGGGGCGGCGGTCTCGATGATCTGCCGGCGCAGCCGCTCGTCACGGATCTCGACCACCGACAGGTCCGGCGCCAGGAAGGCGCGGGTCGGCACGGCGATCCAGAAGAAGTCGGGCGTCTGCGGCGGGTAGACGACGTCGATCGCCACGATGTCGTCCGCACCGCGCACCGGCGCCAGCGGCGCCCAGACGATGTTGTCGCCGGCACGGCGCCAGCTCACCCAGGCCGGCGCCCAGCGCGTGCCGGGCACCCAGTACCAGCCGATATCGTCGGCATAGGCCCAGCGCCCATAGTGATAGGTCGCCCAGCCGAAGGGCTCGTCGGAGACCCAGAGCCAGGCATATTGCCGGGTATAGACCCAATGGCCCCGCGTGTAGGGACGCCAGCCGTCCTGGAGGCCGGTCGGCAGGAACACGTTCGCCCCGTGATAGGACGTCCAGGAGCCGTAGGGGGTGAGGCGGTCGTAGAACGTGCCGATCGAGAAGGACAGGGCGGTGTCGGCCCGCGCCGGCGTCGCCGGGAACGGGGAGGGCGCACCGAGCGAGCCTGCGGCGAGCGCCAGCAGGCCCGCGGCGGCGCCGAGCAGCATGGTCTTCAATCTCATCGTCTTCTCCAGAGCGACAGGCCCAGGATGGGCGTATCAGGTGAAGACAGGCGCGGCCGTCGCGGCCGGCCCCCCGCGCGTGCCGTCCGCTCCTAGATCAGGCGATTCGCCTTTTTTGGTGTCGAAAGATCGGCGAGACGCGGGGGATCATGGCTACGTTGCGGCAGCCCTGCGTCCGGCGAAGGCACTTTTCGCGCATCGGCCTTTGCCCTACCTTCGCGTCGATCCACCGGCGGACGGGCATGACCTACAAGATCTTTACCGAGGATTTCGATCGTACGCTCGCGGCCCGGGCCGTTCCGGTCATCGAGTCTACCGGGGATTACGATCCTCTTTCGGACCGCGTCTGGCGGGATGCAGCCGTCTATCTCGACAGGAACTTCGCCGTCCGGCCGGACTGGGTCGAGGCGCTCGGCGCCGGCATCGCGGCAGCCCTCGACCGCGACGGCCTGGACGGGCGGGATGTCGCGGTCTGCCTGCTGATGGAGAACTCGGCGCGCCTGCGCGGCGGGCTCGGCCTGGAGATCATGCAGGTCGCCGACCTGGTGGCGCAGGCGCTCGAGGCTTCGGGCATCGTCCTCGACATGCTCGGCTACACCACCGGCCGGCGCGCGCCGGGCCTGTCCCACGCCCAATGGGTCGGGCAGGGCCAGCCCGACGAGCCCGGCCGCATCGGCGACGTCCTGCACATCGAGTACAAGACGCCCGGCCAGCCCTGGCGCGCGGCGCGCGACAGCCTGCCGATGATGGCGCGCGAGGACGTCAAGATGGGCAATGTCGACGGCGAGGCCATTCGCTGGGCCGCCGCGCGCCTGGCCCGGCGGCCGGAGCGTCGGCGGGTCATGGTCGTGGTCAACCACGGCAGCCCCAGGAGCGACGACGCCGGCCCCTATGCCCGCCGGCTGCTGTTCGAGGACTACCGGCGCGCGGTCGCCGAGGCCAGGGCCGCCGGCCTCGCCGTCGGCCAGCTCAAGCTCGGCACCGGCGGCATGGACGCCCATTTCGCGGCCCGCCTGTCGCTGCCGCGCTCGCAGGATCGCCGGCACGTGCTCGACGCCGTCCATCGCGATGTCTTGACGCGCGATCTCGTCGGCCTCCTCCTCCCCGTCGCGCAGGCCTGAGCGCTCGGCCGGCGCCGTCGTATCGGGATATCGTTGCGGCCGCTTCAAGATCTTTTGGCGAAATCATGGCCGCTTGCGCGGATTTCGTCCGCCATGTTCGGGAAGAATGTGCGAGGCGTGATTTATTCCTGCGTAGAGATGCAGAGGTTCCAGCGGTGCGGGTTTCATGGAACCCTGATGTTTGAGTATGTATTCGAAACATTACAAATAATACATGAAATAGTATCTTGACGTTTCTGGGTGCGACCGTGCTTATCTGGAGCGGTCACGATCACGCATCGCCTCGGAGACAGCATGCTCGACCTCAACAACCTGCTCGGACGCGTCCTGAACGCGGGCGGGCAGATCCTCGACACGCCCGGCAAGAAGATGGCGGCCGGCGGTGCCGCGGCGGGGCTGCTGTTCACCGAGACCGGGCGGGACCTGGCGGGCGAGGCCCTGAAATATGGCGGCATCGCCGCCCTCGGCGGCCTGGCTCTCCACGCCTGGCAGCGCCACCAGTCCCAGTTGGCCGGGGGGCCAGTCCCGGCGTCGGCGAGCGGGACCAGCTTCCTGCCCGCCGGCGCCGGGGCGAATGGGGGCGGCTTCCTGTCCGGATTGCTCGGCGGCCCGGATGCGGCCGCGCCGCAGTCGGCAACTGCCTCGCCGCCGCAGGCGGTCGCTGCCTCGCCGCCGCAGGCGGTCGCTGCCTCGCCGCCGCAGGCGGTCGAGCCGCAGCCGCGCGCCCGCCTGCTGATCGCGGCCATGGTCAATGCGGCCAAGGCGGACGGCGCCGTTGACGGCGAGGAGCAGACCGCCATCCTCGGCCAGGCCGACAGCCTCTCGCTCAGCGACGAGGAGCGCAGCTTCCTATTCGCCGAGTTCGGCAAGCCCTTCGACATGGAGCCGATCGTCCGCACCGCCACCACGCCGGACCTCGCGGCCGAGGTCTATGCCGCCTCGGCGGTCGCGGTCGGCACGCCCTCTCCGGCGGAGACCGCCTATCTCAAGGCGCTGGCCTCGCGCCTGCAGTTGCCCGAGGGCGTGACCGCCGAGATCCAGCGCGCCATCGCCGCCCGCGCCTGACGGCGCCGATCTGGCGCCAAGCAGGTTCTCCCGAACCTGCTCAGCTCGAGATGCGCAGCTGCGACAGCGCCGTGCCGATCTGGGTGAAGACCGACAGGATCTGGCTCGACGAGGTGAGCAGGAAGAACTTGCTGCTGTCGGTGGCGCAGGCCGGCAGCATGGTCGAGGTCGGATCGCCGCCCGTATCGACCTGGATGGTGTAGATGACGATGCCCGCCTGCTTGGCGTTGGTGCAGGCGGCGAGGGTGCGGGTGTCGATGGTCGACTGGTCGGTGCTCCAGCGGTTCTGGGTGTTGAGGCCGTCGGTCAGAAGCACGATCACCTGCGTGTAGTTGTAGTTCGGGTCCAGCGCCGGCACGGCGAGCGGATTGCCCGCCACCAGCGACTGGAGGCCCCATTGCAGGCCGATCGTCTGGTTGGTGTTGCCGTTCGGCGTCATGGCGTCGACCTTGTTCGAGAGGGCCGTCCAGTCGTTGGAAAGGCCCATCAGCGACACCGGGCAGTAGGCATATTGCTCGGCCGGGAACAGGGTGGCGGTCGAGCCCGTCACCGGCACGTCGGCGGTCGTGTCGTCGTTCTGGTCGCGATCGGTCAGGCAGCCGTTCCAGGTCGAGTGGCTCGCCGGCGTCCACTTGCCGCCCGCCGCCACGCAGGTCGCCTGCGGCGTGTATCGAGACTTGCTGCATGTGCCGTTGGCCGCATCCCACAGGTCCCAGCGCACCCAGGACTGGGCATAGTTGGTGCTGCCGGCGTTCACGTCCTTGCCGAACGGAATGATCGAGGTATAGACGTCGGCGCTCGTGCCGGCCGCGCCCTGGAGCTGGCCGAGCAGGCTGTGCGTGGCAGCCTTGAGGGCGGTGATCTTGCCGCTGTCGGCCATCGATCCGGTGTTGTCGAGGACGAGAGCCACCCGCAGGCGGTTGTTGCCCCAGGTCGCGGTGCTCGTGGTGCCGATCGTCATGGTCTTGATGCCGAACAGCCAGGCGAAATCCGATTGCAGCGTGCCGCTGGCGGTCATGGCCACTTGCGAGCCGCCGGTGGTCGAATAGGTCGCGGTGACCTTGACGCCGCTGACCTCGGGCTGCGTGAACATCGCATTGAAGTCCTTGGTGGCGCTGGCGGTGAGCTGGGCGGCGGTCTGGCTCGCGGCCTGCTGCGCCACCATCAGGACCGTGGTGTCGAGCGCCGCCTGCATGTCGGTGCGGGACTTGCTGGCGCGGCCGTAGTCGACCGCGGCCCCGGCGAGGCCGAGCACCGGCAGCAGCGCGAAGCCGAACAGCATCAGGGCGTTGCCGCCGCTGTCCGCGCCGAACCGGCGTGCGGCGCGCGCGATCTTGTCTCGAAGGCTGGTCACGGGGGCTCCTCTCGGGTCCAGGGTCGCAGGCCCGGCCACATCCGCACGGCCGGCTGGTCGCTCGGCCCCTGGTCGGCGCGGCGCCTGGCGGCGCGGCACTCGGCCCTGCGATCGGCGCGAGCCTCGCCGACCTCTCATCCCCCCGGATGTCGGTCCAGCGATTAAGTTATAATTCTTGTAAAAATCTCAACTCATTCGTCTAAACACGGGGGTTCTGAGTAAAGCGTGAAGAATGCGCGCCGAGATGGTCGTAAAGGTTGAGAAAACGTTGGTTCGACTGCGAAAATGCCTGCGATCCCGGCAAGGGAATCTTATCCATTTCCGCGCGGCATCGGCGTCGATGGCGCATCGGCGCTTGCGGCCGGCGCCGGCGATCCGCGCTGGTGTCGCGGCCGCCCGTGCCCTACATCCCGCAGGGCGCAACGTGGACGGAGGGACGCCATGCTGGTCGACGGCAAATGGACGGGCGCCTGGCAGCCGGTGCAGGCGACCGACGCCAAGGGCGGCTTCGTCCGCCAGGCCTCGCGCTTCCACCATTGGGTCACGCCGGACGGCGCTCCCGGCCCGAGCGGCGAGGGCGGCTTCCCCGCCGAGCCCGGGCGCTACCATCTCTACGTCGCACTGACCTGCCCATGGGCCTCGCGCACCTTGATCGCCCGCAAGCTGAAGGGTCTGGACGAGGTGGTTTCCCTCTCCGTCGTCGAACCGGAAATGACCGACCAGGGCTGGCGCTTCGGCGCCGGCGGCGACGGCGTCAACGCCAAGACCTACCTGCACGAGATCTACACGGCCGCCGACCCGGCCTGTAGCGGGCGGGCCACCGTGCCCGTCCTCTGGGACAGGCAGCGCCGCACCATCGTCAACAACGAGTCCGCCGACATCCTGCGCATGTTCAATGCCGGCTTCGGCGCCTGGGCGAGGGGCGCGATCGATCTCTACCCCGAGGATCTCAGCGGCGCCATCGACGCCCTCGGCGACGAGCTCTATCTCAGGCTCAACAACGGCGTCTACCGGGCGGGCTTCGCCACCACGCAAGGCGCCTACGAGGAGGCGTTCACCGATGTCTTCGCCATGCTGGACTGGCTGGAGAGGCGGCTCGCCGGGCAGGGGCCGTTCCTGTTCGGCGGCCGGCTGACGGAGGCGGACATCCGTCTCTTCGTCACCCTGGTGCGCTTCGACGCCGCCTATCACGGCCTGTTCAAGTGCAACCTGCGGCGCCTGGTCGACTATGGCCAGCTCTCGGCCTATGTCGAGCGCATGCTCGCCGTGCCGGGCGTGTCCGAGACCGTCGACCTCGACCACATCAAGCGCGGCTACCATGCCATCAGGACGCTGAACCCCGGCGGCATCGTGCCGCTCGGCCCCGAGCTGCCCTGGGCCGGGCGGACGGCCCGCGCCGCCGCGCCGGCCGAGGCCTGAGCCCGGCCTGTCGCCCTCTCACAGCGCCTTGTACATCAGCGTCGTCGAATCGAGCTGATCGACGAAGGTGTCGCGGCAATAGCCGGGGATGACCCCGGCCGTCTCGTAGCCCATCGAGGCATAGAGCGGCTCGGCGTTGTCGCCGGTTCGGGTGTCGAGGGTGATCAGGCTGCGGCCGCGTCGGCGCGCCAGGCGTTCGAGCTCGGTCATCAGCGCCCGGGCGATGCCCCGGCGCCGGAAATCGGGATGGACCAGAAGCTTGCGCGCCTCGGCCCGGTGCGGCTGGTTGGCCGGCATGTCCGTGTCGAGCTGCGCCGAGCCGGCGATCCGCCCGCCGCAGCGCGCGACCAGCAGCACCCGTCCGCCACCCGCGACCGCCGGCAGCACGGCCCGGGTCCAGAAGGCTTCGCCCTCCGCGATCGAGAAGGGCAGGATGAAGCCGATGCTGGCTCCGGCCTGGACGCAGGCATGGAGGAGCGCGCCGAGCTCGCGGACATGGCCGGCGAGCGCTTCGGCCGGCATGACGCTGATGTCGACGGGACTGTCCATCTTCCCTCACACCATGAAGACGAAGTAGCGGGCCGGGCAATGCTCGGGCGTGGTGAAGCTGCTCGGCCCGAAGAGCTGGTAGCGCAGGCAGTCGCCGGCCTCGAGCGCGTGGGTCCGCCCCTCGACGGTGAGGCGCAGCTGCCCCTCGAGCATCACCAGGTGATGCTCCAGCCCCGGCCGGGGCGGCCCGTCATAGGCGACGTGGGTGCCGGGCTCGAGCGTGCATTCCAGGGCCTCGCCGGCGAGGTTCTGGGCGGGCGGCGACACCACCCGGCGCCGGAAGCCGATGCCGGCATCGGTCCACACCGCCTGGTCGGCGCGCCGCACCAGCGGCGCGAAGTCGCCCTCGACGAGGTGCATCAGCCGCGACAGGGTCAGCCCGTAGGCGGTGCACAGCTTGCCCAGCACGGCGGTCGTCGGGCTCACCTCGGCGTTCTCCAGCCGCGACAGGGTGGCGCGGCTCACGCCGCTGCGCCGCGCCAGCTCGTCCAGCGGCCAGTTGCGCTCGGCCCTGAGTGCCCGCAGGCGCTGCGCGATCCGCTGGTCGATCGTGTCGTCGGAGGAGGTGTTTTCCATATATGAGAGGATATCTCTGATATGGGATGCTGGTCAAGAGCGCGGCAACGGTGCGGCGGTGCCGTGCGCCCGTCCAGGACACGACCCGGCACGGCCGAAGGTCACGGCTGCGCGCGTTCCGGCCGGCCCCGTTCGCGCGGAGGGCCGGATCAGGTCGGCCATGACGTTGGGGGTCCTGCCGCGCCTCAGTGCGCGGCGGGAGCGTCGGCGGGCGTGCGGCTGAAGCGGCGCTTCACGGCTTCGCGCATCGACTGGAAGAAGACGTAGAGCATCGGGATCAGGAAGATGCCGACGAAGCTCGCCCCGATCATGCCGGCGAACACCGGCGTGCCGACGTCGCGCCGGCTGATCATCGCCGCACCGGTGGCGACGACGAGCGGCAGCAGGCCGAGCACGAAGGCGATGGAGGTCATCATCACGGCGCGGAACCGCATCTGCGCCCCCATGATCGCCGCATCGCGGATCGAATCGCCGTGCTCGCGCCGCTCCTTGGCGAATTCGACGATCAGGATGCCGTTCTTGGCGGCGAGGGCGATCAGCACCACCAGGCCGATCTGGGCGTAGATGTCGAGCGACAGCCCGGCGATCTTGACGCCAAGGAAGGCGGCGAGGATGCCGACGGAGACGGAGAGCAGCACCGGGATCGGGATGGTCCAGCTTTCGTAGAGGCCGACGAGGAACAGGAAGGCGAACAGCACGGCAAGGCCCAGCACCACACCGGTCTGTCCCTGCGCCTCGTGCTCCTGGTAGGCGGTGCCGGTCCACTCGAAGCCGTAGCCCGGCGGCAGGGTCTTGGCCGAGATGTCGGTCATCAGCTGCAGGGCCGTGCCGGAGGAGACGCCCGGCGCCGGCGAGCCGTTCACCGTGATCGAGCGGTAATTGTTGTAGCGGCTGATGGTCTGCGGCCCGAGCTGGGTCGACACCGAGGCGATCGAGCGCAGCGGCACCATCTCGCCGGCGCTGTTGCGCACATAGATCTTCCAGATCGAATCGACGTCGCTGCGGTCCGCCGCCTCGCCCTCGAGATTGACCTGCCAGGTGCGTCCGTAGAGGTTGAAATCGTTGATATAGGTGCCGCCGAGCGTGGTCTGCAGCGCGGAGAACACGTCGGCCATCGACAGGCCGAGGGCCTGGGCCTTGTCACGGTCGATGTCGAGATAGATCGACGGCGTGGTCGCCGTGAACGTGGAGAACACGCGCTGGAGCTGCGGGTTCTGGTTGGCCGCCGCCACCAGGCCCTGCATGACGCTGCCCATCGCGGCGGGATCGGCGCCTTCCAGGTTCTCCAGCTGGTATTCGAAGCCGCCCGAGGTCGACAGGCCGATGATCGGCGGCACGTTGAAGGCGAAGACCTGGGCCGAGGCGATCTGCTGGGTGGCGCCGAACACCTGGCCGATCAGCGCCTGGGCCGAGTTCGCCGCGCCCTGGCGCTCGGCGAAGGGTTTCAGGCGCGCCACCATGAAGGCGGCGTTGGGCTGGGCGCCGCCGTCGAGGATGGAGAAGCCGACGATGGCGAGCGTGTCCTGGATCTGCGGGATCTGCTTGAGGATGCCCTCCACCCGTTCCACCACGCCGGTGGTCCGGTTGACGGAGGCGCCGTCCGGCAATTGCACCACGACGAAGAAAGCGCCCTGGTCCTCCTCCGGCACGAAGCCGGTCGGCGTCGTCTTGGCCATGAAGTAGATGCCGGCGCCCAGCGCCGCCACGGCCACGAGGCTGAGCACCGAGACGCGCACCAGCCGCCGGACCACGGCGGCATAGCCGCTGCGCACCCCGTCGATGCCGCGCATGACGTAGCCCATCAGGCCGCGCTTCTTGGAGTGCCGCAGGAACACGGCGCACAGCGCCGGCGACAGCGTCAGCGCGTTCAGCGCCGAGATCACCATCGCCGCCGTCATGGTCACGGCGAACTGGCGGAACAACTCGCCGGTCAGGCCGGGGATGAAGGCGACCGGCACGAACACCGAGAGCAGCACCAGCGAGATGGCGATGACCGGCGCCGTGATCTGGCGCATCGCCTTCTTGGTGGCGTCGGCCGGCGACAGGTCCGGCTCCTCCTCCATCACGCGCTCGACGTTCTCGACCACGACGATGGCGTCGTCGACGACGACGCCGATGGCGAGCACCATGGCGAGCAGCGACACCGTGTTGGCGGAATAGCCGAGCGCCAGCATCACGCCGAAGGCGCCGATCAGGCTCACCGGCACGGCGACCGCCGGGATGATGGTGGCGCGCAGGTTGCCGAGGAACAGGAAGACGACGATCACCACCAGAGCGAAGGCTTCCGACACCGTCCGGACCACCTCGGTGATCGTGTCGCTGACGAAGGTGGACGTGTCGTAGACCACGCGCGCCTTCAGGCCCTCGGGGAAGCTCTTGCTCATCTGGTCGAGGGCGGCGGTGACGCGCGCGGCCGTCTGCACCGCATTGGCGCCCGGCGACAGGTAGATCGCCACCGCCACGGCGGGGTGGCCGTTGAGCCGGCTGGTGGTGTCGAGGCTCTGCGCCCCCATCTCGACACGGGCGACGTCGCGCACCCGGAGCGTCGAGCCGTCGGGATTGGCGCGCACGACGATGTTGGCGAACTGCTCTGGCGTCTGCAGGCGGCCGAGGGTCTGCAGGTTGAGCTGGAACTGCTGGTCCTCGCCCGCCGGCTGGGCACCGATCCGGCCGACCGGCGCCTGCACGTTCTGGGCCTCGATGGCGTTGACGATGTCGGAGGGCTGCAGGCCGAGATTGGTCAGCCGCCTGGCGTCGAACCAGATGCGCATCGAATAGTTCTGGCGGCTGAACAGGCTCGCCTGGCCGACGCCTTCGATGCGCGACAGGCGGTCGAGCACGTTGATCGTCGCGTAATTGGTGATGAACAGAGGGTTCTGCTTGCCGTTCTCGGAGTAGAGGAACAGGAACTGCAGGATGGCCGAAGAGCGCTTCTGCACCGTCACGCCCTGCTGCTGCACGGCGCTCGGCAGCTTGGAGAGGGCGGCCTGGACCCGGTTGTTGACGTTGACGGTGTCGATGTCCGGGTTGGTGCCGAGCTCGAACGAGACGGTCAGGCTGTAGCTGCCGTCATTGCCGCTGTTCGACTTCATGTAGATCATCTTGTCGACGCCGACCACCTGGGCTTCCAGGGGTTGGGCGACGGACGACTCCACCACGGCGGCCGAGGCGCCGGGATAGGTGGTGCTGACCTGGACCTGCGGCGGCACCAGGTTCGGGAACTGCTCCACCGCGATGCGCGTCATCGCCAGCGCGCCGGCGATGGTGATGACGATGGCGATGACGATCGCCAGGCGCGGCCGGTCGATGAAGATGGCTGAGAACATGGCTTACTGCCCGGCCTTGGCCGGATCCGCCGGCCCGGGTGACGCCGGTGCCGCCGAAACCTTGATGCCAGGGCGCACGCGTTGGATGCCGTCGACCACCACGCGCTCGCCCTCGTCCAGCCCGGCCGAGACCATGGCGATGGCGGGGGTCGACTGGCCGAGCTGGATGCGCCGCTGCGACACCGTCTCGTCCGGCCCGACCACGTAGACGTAGTTGCCCTGCTGGTCGGAGAGCACGGCGCCGCGCGGAATGCCGAGGGCCACGATCGGCTCGACGCCTTCGACCAGCACCGTGACGAACTCGCCGTCGACGAGCGTGCGCGCGTTGAGGTCGCCGGGCTTGGCGTTGGCGGCGAGCGGATTGGGCATCGTGCCGCGCAGGACGATGGTGTCGGTGCTGGAGGCGACGGAGGGGTCGATGAAGTCGAGCTTGCCGGTCTGGCCGTAGAGCGAGCCGTCGGGCAGCCGCACCCGGATCACCACCGCGTTGAAGCCGCCCTTGCCGGCATAATGCGCGTTGAGATCGAGCACCTGGCGCGAGGGCACGGGGAAGGTGACGTACATCGGATCCTGGCTGACGATCGTGGTCAGCGTGCCAGAGGTCGGACCGACGATATTGCCGATCGTGACCGCGTTGCGGGCGATCTTGCCGTCGATCGGCGCGGTGATCGTGGTGTAGTCGAGGTTGATCTGCGAGGTCTTGAGCTGGGCCTGGGCGCCGAGGAGCTGGGCCGCATAGGCCTGCTGCTGGGCCAGCGCCGAGTCGACCGCCGACTGCTGGCCGGCGGGCGTCTTCAGGAGCTGCTGGGCGCGCTGCGTCGTCAGCGTGGCGTTGCGCAGCAGCGCCTCGTACTGGGCGATGTTGGCCTGGCTGCTCTCCACCTGCGCCTCGAAGGGCGGTCGCTCCAGGCGGTAGAGCACGTCGCCCTTCTTCACCTCGGAGCCCTCCGTGAACGGCGTCTCCTCCAGCTGCGCCGTGACGCGGGCGACGATGTTGACCCGGTTGACCGCCCCGATGCGGCCGATGAATTCCTGGACCTGGGTGACCGGCTGCTTCTTCGCCACGATCACGCCGACGGCCGGCGGGCCGCCCGGCATCTGCGCCAGTGCCGGCGGCGCGGCCGCCGCGAGCGCGGCGGCGAAGGCGAGGCATCGAAAGGGGCGGTAACGCATCACGGCGAAAGGCATCGGCGGGCGTCCTGTCGCGTGGTCCCGGTGCCCCAAGCCCGGCCGGGATCACGCTGGAGAGTGGGAAGGCCGGTACGTGGTCGAAGGCCGGCACTCCCTCTCCCGAGGCGCGCGCAAACTGCCGCGTCGCGCCCGCAATACGAGCCGAAGACTGACATAATAAGCTCTTGACCCGAGGGTCAATGGCCGCGATGGCGGAAAGCAGACATGCACGTGATCGTGATGAACGAGGGGTTGCGTCGCGGCGACCTCTGTGCCTGTCCGTTGCGGCGCTTCCGCCGGCTCGCCGCAGGGGCCTCGCCGGGAGCCCCGCATCGATGCCGCCGCGCCGAGGACCCGCAACGTCGGCTTCCCGGCAGGCGCCGGCGGCCTCAGCTGCGCCAGCGCAGTTCCCGGGATTCGAGCGGATTGAGGAAGAGGCTGCCGGCGCCGGACGAGCGCAGGAATTCCCGCTTCAGCCCGAAATACCATTGGCCGGGCAGGTCGCTTTCGCCGAGCAGGATCATGGTCGGCTGGCGATCCAGCCCTCTCTGGGCGATTTCGAGCACGTCCCGATCCTGGTTCAGGAACTGCCGCACCAGGGGCCGCACCGCGTAACGGGCGAGGTTGAGCAGGGGCCAGTTCCAGTACATCACATTGGTCAGGATCGCCTTCCGATCGGCCACCGGCGTGACGAACGTGTAGTTGGCAAAGCGGCGCTTGCCCGCGGCGATCCGCTCCAGCCGCACGCCGGGGAGGCGGAACTCGATCTCCACGTCCGGTATTCCGCCGAGCAGCCGGTACATCAGCGCCGCCCGCGCCGCCTGGTGGCTGCGCATCGTGAACCCATGCGGCGACGGCTCGAACTGCTTGACCTTCTCGCGCGGCGTCCGCGACGTGCGCCACCACCAGGAGGTGTGGACATGGGCGACATGGGCGGGGTCCACCAGGCTCAGGACCGAGAGGTCGAACGAGGCGTTCACCTCGACCGAGACCGCGAGCGGCGGGCCGGCCGGCTCGAAGTCGATATCGGGAAGGGCCGGGGCTCCGCTCCCACCGCCGGGCTTGAGCCAGACCATGCCGAGATGGTCGACGACATCGAAGGAGCGGATCCGGATCTTGCCGACATCGACGCTGTCGCTCGCGGACAGCGCCGGAATCGCGGCGCAGGCTCCGTCGACGGTGAACTGCCATCCGTGGAACGGGCAGGTGATCAGGCCCTCCTTGAAGGTGCCCTTGGAGAGCGCCATCCCGCGGTGCGCGCAGCGGTCGCGCAGCGCGCGCAGCCCGCCGTCGTCGCGCCGCGCCACGACGATCTGCTCGCCGCAGACCTGCACGCTACGCAATTGCCCGGCCTTGAAAGAACGGGATTCTCCGATGCAGTACCACGCCTCGGCGATCGGCTCCGTCAGGGCCGGTCGGTCGCGCCGCTCGTCGCTTGCGGTTGCCTGCGCCATGTCCGAGGCTTGCCCGGAGAGATCGGCGGCCTTCTGCGATCGCATGTTTCAACCCTTCACGCCCGTCCGCGCATGCGGCGGGGGCGCTGCCTTGCCAATTGTCGGAAGTCCACCTGCGGACGGACCGTGGTCCGTGCCGCTCCGGCCGGGTTGCCCGACCAGCGAATGCGATTGCGTAACGTCCGTAACTTACACGGCAATCGTGTCGCACGACAGTGCCATCATCCCGGCACGGGCGGCAATTCCGATGGGCGCCGCCGCACTGGGCGCCGAATGCACCGGGTTGCCATGGCCGTCGGCCTGGTCTTCTATGGATCGGACCATCGAAGGGGGATCGGATGCCTCGCCTCGTCGTGCTGCTGGCTCTGCTCGCCCTGGCTCCGGCCGCCCGCGCCGACGACTGCGCCGACGCCGCCGACCAGCGGACGATGGGCGAATGTGTCGGCAAGAGCTACCAGGCCGCCGACGCCGAGCTCAACAGCCTCTACAAGCGCATCCAGCAGCGCCTCAAGGACGATGCCGACACCGCGAAGCTGCTGGTCGCGGCGCAGCGCAGCTGGGTGGCCTTCCGTGACGCCGAATGCACCTTCTCGTCTTCCGGCTCCGCCGGCGGCACCATCCATCCGATGGTCTACGCCCAATGCGCCGACGGCCTGACCCGCAAGCGCATCGCGGACCTCAAGGCCTATCTCGCCTGCGGGGAGGGCGATATGAGCTGCCCCGTCCCGGCGCAGTGAGCGGGTCGAGGGCCGCCAGGCCTGTCCCCGTGGCTTTTCTTGCGGCGGCGTCCGCACGCACGAAAGCCACGATCCGGTTCTCGAATGCGCCGGCCGCGGATGGAGCGGGTGGCCTGTCCTGCCGCTGTCATCCGGGCGCGCTATCCCGTCCGTCGGGCGGGCGGGCCGACCGTTCCCGGACGATGCCGGGGCGCGACATGGAGTGAAACGTGTCGGAAACAGCGTCCGTGCTTCACCGGAGAGCCGCTCCGTCGTCCCCTCTTGCCGTCCTCGGCCTGTCGGCCCTCGGCATCGTGTTCGGCGACATCGGCACCAGCCCCCTCTACACGCTGAAGACGGTCCTGTCGCTGGCCGGCGACCGGCCGACTGCCGACGTGACGCTCGGGCTGCTCTCGCTGATCCTCTGGACCCTGATCATCGTCACCTCGCTCAAATACGTGACGGTGGCGATGCGGGTGGACAATGACGGGGAGGGCGGGATCCTCGCGCTGATGGCCCTGCTCGGCAACAAGCGGCACAAGCGCCCCGCCATCATCGCGCTCGGCCTGTTCGGCGCGGCTTTGATCTACGGCGACGGCGCGATCACGCCGGCGATCTCCGTGCTCTCCGCCCTGGAAGGGCTGACCATGGCGACCCCCGCCGTGACGTCCTATGTGCTGCCGGCGGCCGTCGTCATCCTGATCGGGCTCTTCGCGATCCAGCCCTTGGGAACGGCGGCGATCGGCCGCGCCTTCGGCCCGATCATGGCGCTCTGGTTCCTCGCCATCGGCCTGCTGGGCCTGTGGGGCATCGTCCGGCACCCCGGCGTGCTCGTCGCCATCGATCCGCTCTATGGCCTGCGCTACCTCGCCACGGGCGGCCCGGGCGGCTTCCTCGTGCTCGGCGGCGTGTTCCTGTGCGTCACCGGCGCCGAGGCGCTCTATGCCGACATGGGCCATTTCGGGGCCCGTCCGATCCGGCTGGCCTGGTCGGCGATCGTCTTTCCGAGCCTGGTGCTGAACTATGCCGGGCAGGCGGCCATCGTGCTGGAGGGGGCGCCGATCGAGGACAACATCTTCTATCGCCTCTGTCCGGCGCCGCTGCTGATCCCGCTGGTGGTCCTGGCCACGCTCGCCACCATCATCGCCAGCCAGTCGATCATCACCGGCGCCTTCTCCATGACGCGGCAGGCGATCCTGCTCGGCTGGCTGCCGCGCCTGCGCATCACCCAGACCTCGGCCGAGGGCTACGGCCAGATCTATGTCGGCGCGGTCAACTGGCTGCTGATGGCGGTGACGGTCGGCCTGACGATCGGGTTCGGCAAGTCCGACAACCTGGCTGCCGCCTACGGCATCGCCGTGTCGCTGACCATGCTGATGACCTCGGTGCTGCTGTTCATCGCCCTGCGGGAGATCTGGCGATGGAGCCTGCTGGCGAGCGGCGCCCTTGCCGGCTTCTTCCTGGTGGTCGATGCGGCCTTCTTCGTCGCCAACGTCGCCAAGGTCTTCGACGGCGGCTATGTGCCGCTGCTGCTGGCGCTCCTGGTCTACGGGGTGATGTTCACCTGGCACCGGGGCGTGACCGCCGTCTCCGCCAGCCTGCACGAGGCGCTCGTCCCGGTGGACCGCTTCCTGGCCGAGGTCGAGGCCGCCGGCGTGCCGCGCGTGCCGGGAACCGCCGTCTTCCTCACCAGGACATCATGCGACACGCCGCCGATCATGCGTTGGCATGTGCAGCGCAATCGGGCCCTGCACCGGCGCCTGTTCGTCCTCACCGTGCAGACCCAGCCGGTGCCGTGGGTGCAGGACGGCGGCCGGCTGACCATGGAGGAGGTGGCGCCGCAGTTCTGGCGGGCGTCGGCGCGCTATGGCTTCATGGAGCGTCCGGACATTCCCGCCCTGCTGCGCCAGGCGCATGCGCTCGGCTGCGGCGTCGATCTCGACGACGTCACCTACTATATCGGCCACGAGACCGTCGTCCGCCGCGAGGACGGCCGCGGCCTGCCCGGCCTCCAGGAACGGCTGTTCGCGGCCATGGAGCGCAACGGCACCCACGTCACCGACTTCCTGCACGTGCCGCCCGAAAGCGTCGTCGAGATCGGTCGCCAGATCGCGATCTAGTGTTCCGGCTCCGACGGTCCGTCCCGAGCCGTCAGCCCGGAACCCCAGCTGGTTCAGGGCATTGTGCTATGCTTCCGACGCAATGGTCAGGAACCAGGCCTCGGAAGCCAACACGAGCGCCGCGCAGGCGCCTCGCGCCGGCCAGGCAGCGTTTTTTTGATGCCATTGGCCGCCGGGGCTCGCCGGTGCCTCTCCGCCGTGTTATCACGAAATGGTGATCGCGCTCGCTCCCAACCCGTGCGCTGCCGCGCGGAGCGGCGCCGGAAGGCGGGAGTATATCGGGCCGCATCGAACCTGTTCGACGCGGCCAGCCTTTCTCCGTGGCGGAGGCGAAGGGAGACGAGGCCGCGGAGACAGGTGACGTGTACGAGTTGAGAGGCTGCGGGGGCAGGCTGATGACGCAAGACCGGAAGGAGTGCCGGGTGCACCCGGGCACCATTCTGCATGAGGATTTCCTGGAGCCTCGCAATCTGACGCCGTACGATCTGGCCAGGGCCATCGGCGTCAGCGCCATGCAGATCGACCGGATCCTGCGCCACAGGAAGCCGATCACGACCGACGTCGCGTTGCGCCTCGGGCGCTACTTCAACACCGAGCCGTCCTATTGGATGCGCGTCCAGGCGGAGTTCGACATCGCCGTCGAGCATGGCAAGCTCGCCCTCGAATTGCGGCGCATCCAGCCGCACGGGACGGCGTGACCCGGTCCGGGGCCGGCGCGGACGGGCGCCGCTGTCATCAGGCCGACAATCCGGCCTTCTAATCCAGCGCTTCCTTTTGTGGGTGGTGGCGGTGCGGCATCTCGGATCCTGGCCTCTCCTTCGCGTTCTCCTCATCCCGGCGCAGGCCGTCGGCCGGGGCGCGGACGGGCTGGCGGCCATCCTCGGCGCCGTCGGAGCGAGCGGCCTGACGATACCCGCCCCTATCCTGCTCGGCGGATCGGCGGGCCGTGCAGCACGCAGCGCCATCGGTGCGCCGGTGCCGGGCACCGGTCTCTCCAGCGGCATCGTCCGGCCGGTTCCCGCCACTGCGACGGATCGGCGCGCCGCGTCCGCGCCGGCATGAATCCGTCACGGGCAATCCGGCGTCGTTGGCGCGCTTCTTGCATCGTGTCGGCCCGAGGTCCGGGCGAATGCGGCGCTGCACAACAAGTGAGCTTGACTGTCGTAGCGTAATAAGCCCAAACCGGCTGCGCGTTCGTAGAGATATTGCAGTTGAGCCTGAAGGGGTCCGCGCGGGAGGAGGATGAGAATGTCCGTTCGGCTCTGCAGAATATCCGTAGGGTCGAAACGTAGAGTGTTTGTCGATAAATTGTCAAAAACTCAAATTAAACATATTCAACAGAGAAAGTTACGCTTTTTTTCACGATGTGGCTTGAAATGGCGAGAACGGTGCGTATGATGAATTTTGTATACTGAGTAAAGGGTGAGGTCTGTGATTGTGTCGAAAATGAAACTTTTGACTGCGTGTCTCGATTCGCATTTGGGGGTAGCACGATGATGACTGTCGAGCGTGCGCTGATTGCGGCGATATTGAAATACAACAGGAATCAGCTCGACAAGGCATCCTATAGTCCGACTGCCCTTGGAACCTACCTGATCAAGCTGGACAAGGCCTTGAGTGCGGTGGAGCGCGGCGAGGTGCTGGATGAAGCCCTGGCCGCCCAGTATGGCGGCGCCCTGCTCACTGCACTGCAAAAGGCAGCCAAGCCGTTCAAGCCGGGAGAGAAGACCGTCGAGCGGGCACTCCTCAAGGCGATGCTGAAATACAACAAGGACCAGGCGAGCAAGGCTTCGTACAACCCGGCCTCGCTCGCCAAGCATCTGTCCAAGCTCGACAAGGCGCTGGGCGATGTGGACGGTGGCGTCGCGTTCAGCGCTGCCCTGTCGGGCAGGTTCAGCGACGGTCCGCTCGATGTCCTGCTGAAGGCCGTCAGGCCGTACGAGCGTACGGAGAAGACGGTCGAGCGCGCCTTCATCAAGGCGATCGTCGACTACAACAAGACCCAGGCCGACAAGGCATCGTACAATCCGTCCTTCCTCGACACCTATGTGGTCAAGCTGGACAAGGTGCTGAGCGAGGTCGGCCGCGGTTCGAGCTTCGACAAGGCGCTTTCCAACAAGTACAGCGGCCCGTTGCTCGATTCGCTTCTGGAAGCGGCCAAGCCGTTCCAGCGCGCTGCTCAGCAATAGGGGGGCGCGCGGGTCCGGCGGGGGGGCGCGGCTATCCGGCGAGATCGCCTTCGAAGGCCGCGAGATATCGCGCGAGCAGGCCGTTGAGGGCGGCCTGCTCGCCGTCCGTCAGCCCCAGGGTCAGCCGGGCCTGCGTCTCGACATGGGCGGCGACGGCGGCGTCGATGACCGTGAAGCCCTTGTCGGTCAGGGCGATGATGACGCTGCGTCCGTCCTCGGGATTGGGGCGCCGCTCCACCAGGCCGGCTCTCTCCAACTGGTCGATGCGGTTGGTCATCGTGCCTGATGTGATCATCATCGCCACCGTCAGGTCGCCCGGCGACAGGGCATAAGGCGGGCCGGAGCGGCGCAGCGTCGCCAGCACGTCGAAGCTCGCGCCGCTGAGCCCGAAGCGGGCGAACGTGTCGCCCATGGCCCGGGACAGGTGCTGCGTCAGCCGGTTCATCCGCCCGATCAGGGCCATGGGCCCGACATCGAGGTCCGGTCGCTCCCGGCGCCATTGCGCGATGATTCGGTCGACAGCGTCCATGCGGCAGTCTTGTTCGAATATGTCTTGACGTCAAGACATGTCGATTTATCTTGAGGTCAAGGTAAATCGGGAGCGACCCTGATGGCTGGCAAGACCGACCTCGTGCTGACGGCGCTGGCGCCGGCGATCTGGGGCAGCACCTATCTCGTCACCACCGAGCTCCTGCCGCCGGGCCGTCCGCTCACCGTCGCCCTGCTGCGCGCCCTGCCGGCCGGCGTGCTGCTTCTCGCCGTGGTGCGGCAATGGCCGCACGGCATCTGGTGGGTGCGGAGCCTGCTGCTCGGCGCCCTCAACTTCTCCCTCTTCTGGTGGATGCTGTTCGTCGCCGCCTATCGGCTGCCGGGCGGTGTGGCGGCCACGGTCGGGGCCGTCCAGCCGCTCCTGGTGATCGGGCTGGCGCGCCTCCTCCTCGGCACGCCGGTGCGGCTCCTTTCGGTCGTCGCCGCGGTCGCGGGCCTCGCCGGGGTGGCGCTGCTGATCCTCACCGACCGGGCGGCGCTCGATCCCGTCGGCGTGGCGGCGGGCCTGGCCGGCGCCGCGTCGATGGCGGCGGGCACCGTGCTCAGTCGCCGCTGGCAGCCGCCGGCCTCGCCGCTCGCCTTCGCCGCCTGGCAGCTCACCGCCGGCGGGCTCCTGCTGCTGCCGGCGGCGCTCTGGCTGGAGCCGCCGCCGGCGAGCCTCTCCCTCGGCAATGTGGCCGGCTTCGCCTATCTCGGCCTGGTCGGCGCGGCCCTGACCTATGTCCTCTGGTTCCGCGGCATCGCGCGGCTGGAGCCGGCAGCGGTCTCCTCGCTCGGCTTCCTCAGCCCGGCCACCGCCGTCGTGCTCGGCTGGCTGGTGCTGGGCCAGCGCCTGAGCCCGGCGCAGGGCGTCGGCATGGTCCTCGTCCTCGGCAGCGTCTGGCTCGCCCAGCGCGCGCAACGCGCTGCTGCGCCGGTGAGCCCCGCCGGAGCGGCGCCGGTGCCGGGCCGGCCCTGATCGGACCCCCGATGGCGATCCGGGAAACGCCACCTGAAGCGTTTTGCGATGTGGCGGACTCGCCAAGCATCGCAAAGACGCGTTTCCGTCCAAACGCGCTTTGCTCTAGCGGAAGCGCAGGTTCTCGCGCGAGAGCTGGGCGACCGACGTGCAGCCCATCAGCTTCATGCCCCGCTCGATCTCGGCCCGCATCTGGCCGAGGGCCCGCTCGACGCCCGCCTGGCCGGCCGCCGCCAGGGGATAGAGGTAGTAGCGCCCGACCCCGACTGCCTTGGCGCCGAGCGACAGCGCCTTGAGCACGTGGGTGCCGCGCTGGATGCCGCCGTCGATCATCACGTCGATCCGGTCGCCGACCGCGTCGACGATCTCGGCGAGCTGGTCGAAGGCGGCGCGCGAGCCGTCGAGCTGGCGCCCGCCATGGTTGGAGAGGACGATGCCGGTGCAGCCGATCGCGACCGCGCGCCTGGCATCCTCCACCGACATCACGCCCTTCAGGCAGAACTGGCCGGACCAGTGCCGCACCATCTCCGCCACGTCGTCCCAGTCCATGGCCGGGTCCAGCATCTCGGTGAAATAGCGGCCGATCGACATCGCGCCGCGCCCCATGTCGACATGCTCCTCGAGCTGCGGCAGCCGGAAGCGCTCATGGGTGAAATAGTTCACCGCCCACATCGGCTTGATCGCGAATTGCAGCATGCCGGCCGGCGTCAGCTTGAAGGGAATGGAGAAGCCGGTGCGCAGGTCGCGCTCGCGGTTGCCGCCGGTGATGCTGTCGACGGTGAGCATCATCACCTCTACGCCGGCCTCCTTCGCCCGCTGCATCATGGCGCGGTTGAGGCCGCGGTCGCGATGGAAATAGAACTGGTAGACCTGCGGCCCGGCATGGGCCTTGCGCACCGCCTCCAGCGATACCGTGCCGAGCGAGGAGACGCCGAACATGGTGCCGAACCTGGAAGCGGCTGCGGCGACGGCGTGCTCGCCTTGATGGTGAAACAGGCGCTGCAGCGCCGTCGGCGAGCAATAGACCGGCATGGCGAGCGTCTGGCCCATGACGGTCACCGACATGTCGACGCTCTCGACGCCGCGCAGCACGTTGGGCACGAGGTCGCAGCGCTCGAAGCTCTCGCTGTTGCGCCGCAGCGTCACCTCGTCGTCCGCCGCCCCGTCGATATAGTTGAAGATCGGGCCCGGCAGCCGGCGCCGGGCCAGGGTGCGGAAATCGTGGCAGTTGTGGCAGTGGCTGAGGCGCATCGTCGCTTCGGGGCAGGGTTTCGAGCCCGATCCATGTAGCCCAGGATCGGGCGGCCACCAATGGCCGAACGCGGTCGGCCGCGCCGGGCCGGCCTATGCCTCGGCCGCGGCGGGGTCCCAGCGGGCGCAGAAGGTTTCGATGTCGCCGGACTGGAACTCGGCCAGGCGCTCCCAGATGGTCTCCGCCGGCCAGTTCCACCAGGCGATCCGCGCCAGGCGCGCGGCGATGTCGCGGCTGAAGCGCTCGCGGATCGGCCGTGCCGGGACGCCGCCGACGATGGTGTAGGGCGCGACGTCGCGCGTGACCACGGCTCCGGCCGCCAGCACGGCGCCGTCGCCCACCGTCACGCCCGGCAGGACGATCACGCGATGGCCCATCCAGACGTCGTGGCCGATGCGCACACGATCGCTCCGCCGTTCGCCGAAGAAGGCGTGGTCGCGCTCGGCGCCGGGGATGTAATATTCCGGGCAATAGGTGAAGCGGTGCAGCGAGGGCCGGTCGAGCGGGTGATTCGGCGCACCGATGCGCACCTCGGCGGCGATGGCGCAGAACCGGCCGATCTCGGCATCGGCGACGTTGCAGCCCGGGCCGAGATAGGAGAAATCGCCGAGCGTGGAGTATTCGACACAGCTGTTGCCGAGGATCTCGCAGCAGCGGCCGATCGTGGCCTCGCGCAGGCCGACGGTCGGGTCGATCACGGTCTCGGCGATCTTCGGGCGCGGTGGAGCCGGGGCGTCCATGGCTGTCATTCCTGGTCAGGGTGGGGCGGCGAGGTAGCATCGCCGCCATGACGCGAGCGTGACTGCGCCGGCCGCCGCGGGCGGATGATGCAGTCGGCGACCCGGTCGAGCTCGTTCAGCTCCGTGGCATGGCGCTGGCCCCATTCGCACAGCGCCAGCAGCACCGGCTCGAGGCTGAGGCCGAGGGGCGTGGCGGAATAATCGACGCGCGGCGGCACCTGGCGGAACACTTCGCGGTGCACCAGGCCGTGCTCCTCCAGCTCGCGCAGCTGCTGGATCAGCACCTTCTGGCTGATCTCGGGCACCAGGCGCTTGAGCTCCGACAGGCGCTTGGGCGTGTCGAAGAGATGATAGAGCAGCACCGCCTTCCAGCGCCCGGCGATCACCTTCAGCGCCCGCTCGGCGGGCAGGGCCGGCAGGCGCTTGACGACCGCGGTCATGGTCACCTCCTGGTCGGTATGGCACGAAAGGGTGTGTAGCGACGGACAGGGACCCAGGGATAGACGAGGTCCGAGCCCACGCCAACCCGGTCCATGCCATGCAAGCCGTCCAGCTCAGCCGCTTCGGCGGTCCCGACGTCCTCGAGCCCGTCGAGATCCCGGCGCCCGTCCCGGGGCCGGGCGAGGCGCTGGTGCGCGTGCGCGCCGCCGGCCTCAACTTCTTCGAGACGTTGCTGCGCGCCGGCCTCTACGCCGCGACGCCTGCGTTGCCGATGGTCCCCGGCGTCGAGGTCGCCGGCACGCTCGAGGCGCATGGGCCCGATGTCACGGCGCCTGCCATCGGCACGCGCGTCGCCGTACCGCTGTTCGCCCTCGGCCGGGCCGGCGGCTATGCCGAAGCAGTGGCGGCCGAGGCCGCGGCCCTGGTGCCGATCCCCGACGCCCTCGGCTTCGAGGATGCCGCCGCGC
The DNA here is from genome assembly GCF_030814995.1 of Labrys wisconsinensis. Taxonomy (GTDB): domain Bacteria; phylum Pseudomonadota; class Alphaproteobacteria; order Rhizobiales; family Labraceae; genus Labrys; species Labrys wisconsinensis. The sequence continues at coordinate 69,721 of NZ_JAUSVX010000029.1, forward strand.
TGATGGTGCAGGGGCTCACCGCCCTCCATCTCGTCCGCCGCAGCCCGCCCGACGGCCGGACGCTGCTCGTCCATGCCGCGGCCGGCGGCGTCGGCTCGCTGCTGGTGCAGCTGGCCAGGCAGGCGGGGGCGCGGCGTATCCTGGCGGGGGCGGGGACGCCGGAGAAGCGCGACCTCGCCGTCGCCCTTGGCGCCGATGTCGGCATCGACACGGGCGACGCCGCCTGGCCCGGCCGCGTCCGAGCCGAGACCGAGGGCCGCGGCGCCGACATCGTCTACGACACGGTCGGCGGCGAGACGACCCGTGCCGGCCTCGAGGCCCTGGCGCCGGGCGGCGAGCTGGTCTTCGCCGCGCTCGGCCGCTTTGCCCTCGACCGGGCCGCGCTCGACGGGCTGATCGCCCGCAACCAGGCGCTGCGCGGCTTCGCCCTGTTGCCGCTGCTGAGCCCCGGCGGTCTCGCGTGCGATCTCGCCCTGCTGTTCGACCGGGCGGCGCGCGGCGAGCTCCGGGTGCTGCGCGGCGGGCACTATCCGCTCGACCGGGCGGCCGAGGCCCATCGCGCGCTCGAGAGCCGGAGCACGGTCGGCAAGCTGGTGCTGGCGGTGGGCTAGCCGGAACCGTGCGTCAGCAGGGCGGCCCCGGCACGACCGGCCTCTTGCCCAGCCGCAGCGCCTCCGCCCGGGCTTCGTGCAAGGCGAGCCAGATCCGGTTGCCGGTCTCGGCCATGCCCGCTTCGGCCGCGCGCTCCAGCACGTCCTCCAGCCGCTTCAGCACATTGGCGGCCCGCCTGGCGTCGAAGCGCTCCGCCGCATGCGGGCGCTGCACCAGGACCATGGGGCTGGGGTCGGTCGTGTTCGTCATGCTGGGTCCTCCACGCCGGATGAACGCCGGCCACCCCGTCCGGTTCGCCGCCGGCTGCTCCTTTTCCCCGACGGTGCCGGCAGGGTCAGCCGGGGGTTGGCGGGGCGCGCAGGCCGCCGCATTGCGCGCCGGGCGGTCGATGAGACACATTGGCGGCATCCGGGGCCGCCGGCGCGAGGTGTCCGATGCAAGACAGCGTGTTCACATGGGAGGCTCTTGAGCCTCGTACCGTCATTCCCGGCTTCCACGGCCGCTTCGCGCATTCGGGGAGCATGACCTTCGTGCTCTGGCGTATCGAGGCGGGTGCGGTGCTGCCCGAGCACGCCCATCCCCACGAGCAGGTGGTGCACCAGTTCGAGGGCGAGCTGGAGGTGACGGTCGAGGGCGCGACGACCGTGCTGAGGGCCGGCATGGTCGCGGTGGTGCCGCCGGGTGCACGCCATTCCGGCCGGGCCCTGACGGATTGCCGGACCATGGACGCCTTCTGCCCCCGCCGCGAGGATTATATGCGCGCCGACGTGCCCGGCATCCTGCAGAAGGCCATGGACGGGCGGGGTTCAGGGGCGGCCGCCGGGCTCGCCCGCCCCGTCGCGGCGGTGCCGCCGGTCAGCTCGGCGATTTCTGAGCCTTGACGATGCAGGCGGTCCGGAACTCCGTCCGGGCCTTGCCGTGGAGATGGCGGGCATTGGCCTCCGCCAGGCATCGCCTCGACAGCGATCGCTTCGCCGCGGCCTGCACCGCGGTCGGCGAGACGTTCGGCACGGCGGCCGGTGCGGCGCTCTGCGGCGGCGGCTGGGTCTGGGCGAACGCGCCGCCGGCGCCCATGAGGACGGCGGCGAGCCCTGCGGCGACGACCTTCGGCAACGTCATGGTCTGACCTCCCCGCATGCGGCGACGGCATGATCGGCACCGCCACTATGCCAGGGGGCGGGCGGGCCGGGAACAATGTCGTGCGCCATGGGCTCGCCCATTGCTTCGGCGCCGAAGGTGGCAATCCCGTGGCGGTTTCGAGGAGCTCGGCCGGGAGCGGCGACACAGTCCGGCCACGACCCGCCGCCGGGGAATGTCGGAAAACCCAGCGGCAGCACCGGAGCGCCGGTCGACGTGAGCGCGAAACAGGACAGGGGAGGAGCGGGCTCTTGCTTGCGGAACCCATGTATCGCCGGCCGGCGCGACCTCGAAAGATTTGCCGTCGCATCGATCGGGCGATCCTCGACCTTGGAACCTTCGGGCATGTCGGTCTCGGGAGTTTGAAAACTACATGCGACCCTGAGCTTGGAGGAGAGCAAAGTCTCAAATGTTTGACGAAAGAAAGGCGGGCGTGTGTCAGAGTTTGGCCGAATATCGATCTGAGTTTGATGATGATGTGGCAAATTTTTGAAAGAGATACTTCAAATTTCCTCGGGTTATCTGTTGAAAAATTGGTACTTTACTGAGGTTGTCAGGCGTCAGGAGTTGCGGGATCACGAGATTGTCCATATGATCCGGTCATTCAACTGGGGCTTTGAGTCTCCGGCTGTTTCGACGTGGAAGGACTTAGGTATGACAAAGGTTATGCGTGTGCTGCTCGCCGCCGCGGCGGTTTCGGTTGTTTCCTACCCCGCTTTCGCCGCCGACCTCTCGCCGGCGCCGGTCGAGCCGGCAGCCCCGGCGCCCGTCGTGCTGCCGTTCTCCTGGACCGGTTTCTATGCCGGTGTGAACCTGGGCGCCGACTTCGGCGACTCCAAGTTCAAGGACCGCTCCTTCGGCAACGGCGCCTGGAACGCGGCCGGCGACAGCTTCAAGCCCGACCGCACCGGCTTCACCGGCGGCGGCCAGGTCGGCTACAACTATCAGTGGGACTGGGTGGTCCTCGGCGCCGAAGCGGATGTCGGCTATCTCGGCGGCTCGGCCCACAAGGCGAGCTCGCTCAACGGCAACACGGTCGGCTCCATCGACGACGGCTGGTACAGCACCATTCGCGGCCGCGTCGGCGTGGCGTATGACCGCTTCCTGGTGTTCGGCACCGGCGGCGTGATCTTCGCCGACCAGGGTGCGCATGTGGTCGACAACACCACCGGCGCAAGCCTCGTCACCAACAAGACCGACGTCCAGACCGGCTGGACCGTGGGCGGCGGCGTCGAATATGCGCTGACCGACAACTGGACCGTGCGCGGCGACTTCCTCTACTACGATCTCGGCAAGAAGAACGTCACCGGGCAGCTGAACGGTAGCTCCGGCACCTACGGCTTCTCCGTGAACAACACCGGCGAGCTCGCCCGCCTCGCCGTGAACTACAAGTTCTGATCCCACAACACGCTGGGCCCGGATCGTCCGAGCCCGGCAGCGAAGCATCGAGCGCAGGGGCCGTGCGAGCGGCTCCTGCGTTTTTTCGTCGGCGCCGGCGAGGCCCATGCGCTCTTGATGCCGAGCGACGTCCCCGAGGCGGCGAGGGGATGAGCCGGCTCAGGCCGGCTCCATCGTGCCGAACGCCCCGACCAGGGCGAGGACGCCGGCTCCGAGAGCGATCTCCAGCAGCGTGGTCGCGATCAGCGCCCGGATCGTGCGCGCCGGCGCGGTCCTGATGCGGCCGACGAGACCGTAGCGGTTGAACAAGGCGAGAGCCGTCATCGCGGCCACGAGCCCGATCTTGGCGGCCAGCAGCGCCTGGTAGGGCGAGGACCAGTCGGCCGGCCAGCGCCCGAGCACCAGGGCGATGTTGAGGACGCCGGTGGCGATCACCAATGCCACCGCGCCGTGACCGGCGGCCGAGAAGCGCCGCAACGCCGTCGCCGCTTCGGCACGCGTCTCGACGCGTTCCAGCGCCCGCAGGATCGGCAGCAGCGGCACCAGCGCGCCCAGCCAGGCGCCGCCGGCCAGGAGATGGGTGGCGTCGTTGATCGCGTGGGCAAGGCGCAGCCCGCCCTCGTGCATCGCCGCATGTCCCGTCAGGGCGAGGCTCGCCAGCAGAAGGCCGGCGGCGATGGCGGTCGCGGCCCGGCGGCGGCGCGCCGGTACGGGCACTGTCGCCGCCAGGACCAGGGCAAGGACCGCCTGGACGATCCAGGCGTTCCCGACATCGGTCTCGACGAGCACGTCCCGGAGCGTCCGCACGTCGAGAGTGTCCGCCCACCCTTCGCCGATGACCCCGGCCTGCAGCGGCAGCGCCGCGGCGGTGGTCAGGATCGCCACGGCGATGGCTGCCAGGCGCAGGACTTCGAGGTGCCGCCCGACGGCTCCTGCCAGCCCCCCCGGCACCAGCACCCAGAGATAGGCGAAGGCGCCCCACAGGAGCATCGCCGCCGCGTCGTGCAGGACGCGGCAGAGGATCAGGGCGGCGCCGGGGTCCATCAGGGCTTGACGGTGAAGCTGTAGGTGCCGTGGGTCTTGTGGCCGTCCTTCGAGAGCGCGTGCCAGGCGACGATGTACTTGCCCGGCGCCAGGGTCGCGGAGATCGGCACCACCAGGCCGGTCTCGTCGCCGGAGGCGAGCGAGGCCGCACCGGTGGCGACCGCCTTCTTGTCGGGGCCGGTGACCTTCACGCCGGTGAACTTGAGGTTCAGCTCCTCGGAGAACTTCAGGTCCAGTTCCGTCGGCACCGTCGCGACCGTGCCGTTCTCGGCCGGAACCGCCGAGGTCAGATGGGCATGGGCGAGAGCCTGGCCGGTGAGGCCGAGGCCGAGGATTGCCGCCGAGGCGGCGGTCTTGAGACGCGAGATGCTGCGCATGGGATTGGTTCCTTCATGTTCGGCGCAGGCCATCGGGGCGATGGGTTGCTGCGGACTTGCCGGGATCGAGGGGAGCCGCGTGTCCGCGCCCCCGACATTCGCGGATCTCGCGGGGGTCAGGCGAAGGCGCGCCGCAGCGGCGGCACGGCGCGGATGACCAGGAGGTCGAAGCCGACCATCGCGAGGATGGCGAGGCCGGTGATGGGAAAGGCGAGGCCGAGCGCGACGGCGACCGCCCACAGCGCCCGATAGACGCGCGGGTCGGCAGGGTAGGGCGGCACGCCGACCTTGCCGGCCGGGCGCCGCTTCCACCACATCACCAAGGCCGAGACCGAGGCGAGGATGATGGCAAGGCACGCCGCCAGCATGAGAAGCTGGTTCGCGAGGCCCCATTCCTGGCCCATATGCACGTTGATGCCGAACTCGATCGCCTTGCCGACGGCGCCATAGTCCGGGAACGAGAGGTCGACGAGCGGCCTTGCCGAATATTGATCGATATGGATCAGCCGCTGCTTCGACAGGTCGTGCGGATAGACGGCGGCGGTGTAGACCCCGGTCTCGTCGCCCGGCACCGCCATCTCGAAGCCGGGCGTGATGCCGAGCCCGCGGGCGACGGCGACCGCGCGGTCCAGCCCGATCGGCTCTGCCGGGGCGGCGGCCGTCGACATCGGCACGGGGGCATTCTCGACCGTCCAGCCCGGCTTGCTCAGCACCGCTTCGGTCGGGAGCGTCGACAGCGGGACGTCGTCCCAGAGCTGCGCGGGATAGCCGACGCCGGCCTGCGTGGCGACGCTGTTCAGCGTCCTGCCCCAGAAGCCGGACCAGGGCAGGCCCGAGGCGGCCAGGACCAGGATCAGCACCCCGGCGACGGCGCCGGTGACGGCGTGGAGGTCCCGCCACCAGACGCGCCGCGCCGGCGAGCCGCGCAGCGTGACGACGCCGCCGGACTGGCCGCGCGGCCACCACAGATAGATCCCGGTCATCACCAGGATGATGGCAAAGCCTCCGACCGCTTCGATCAGGCGGTTGGCGATGGTGCCGAACAGCTCCAGGCTGTGGATCTTGCGGACGAGCCACATCGGCTCGCGGTCGCTGCGCAAGGTGTCGAGCACCGTTCCCGTGTAGGGATCGAGATAGACGAGGTGTCTGCCGGCCGCGTCCCTGGCGGTGACCACGGCGGAGGATGCGCGCGTCACCGGATCGATGAAGGAGACCAGCGTGGAGCCGGGCACGGCCGCCAGCGCATTCGCCGCCAGGACGCTCGGCGCCAGGGCCGGCGTTCCCGGGTCGGCGACGACGGTCCGATGGGCGAAGATCGTGGTGTTGATCTCGTCCTTGAACAGGTAGATCGAGCCCGTCACGGCGAGCAGGACCATGAACGGGACGCTCAGCAGGCCGGCATAGAAGTGCCAGCGCCAGATGGCGCGCTGGAGCGACAGGCGCGCGGGGGATACCGCCGGGGCGGCATCCGCGGGGACCGGATTCGACATGGGGCTGATCCCGGCTCAGTTCATGTCCATGCCGGGCATGGCGTGCCCGGGCTTGGCCGCGGCCGGCCCCTTGGCGGCGATGCTCTCGACGTCGTACTCGACCGCCACCGTCCCGGCCTTCTCGAACACCAGCGTGCCCTTGACCTGCTGCCCTTTCTTCAGGGCGTGCGCGAGCCCGGTGAACATCAGGTGCTTGCCGCCGGGAGACAGCGTCACGCTGCCGCCCGCGGGGATGTCGAGGCCGTCGAGCCGGTTCATGCTCATGACGTCGCCCTTCATCGACATGTCGTGGATCTCGAAGCCGGCGGCGGCCTCGACCGAGCCGCCGACCAGCCGGTCGGCCGCGGCGCCCTTGTTGACGATGGTGAGATAGCCGCCGCCCACCTGGGCGCCGGGCGGCGTGGCGCGCGACCAGGGGGCCTGGATGACGAGGTCGCCGGCCTTGACGTCGTGAGCCGATGCCTTGGTCAGGGGAGAGGCCGCGGCGACGGCGAGCATGGCGAGGACGCCGGCTGCGTGCAGTCGGAACATGGGATGGATCCTGAGTTCGCCCCGTGCCAGCCGGCGGCGCAACGCGCGCCCGGCGATGGCGGGACTGATGATGGGAAGAAGGCTGCGCGTGCTCAGGTCACGCGGCCGGAGGCCCTTGCGATTGGCGCGGCGAGCGCGGGTCCGCGGTGTCCGGCGTCTCGAACCGCACCGCATCGGCTTCGATGATCCGCTCGATGCGCAGGACCAGCGGGGCCGGCGGCGATCCCGGCAGGATCACGGGCGCGCAGAGCGGGCATTGGTCGCAGTCGCGATGGCTGCCGGACGGATCGGTCCCCTCGTCCGCCGGCATGGCGCAGAGCTGGATGACATGGCCGGCGATGACGACCGACGAGGCCGGCGCCGTCGGCACGGCCGCCAGCGAGCGCCCGATGCCGGTCAGCATCAGGACGACCGCCAGCAGAGCAGCAACGCATCGCCGCATCGAAGGGGAGGCCAAGCCCGTCATGGCGCCAGACCATCGAATGCGCGAGGCCGTGTCAAGAGCGTCCGGCGGCTTCGAGCGTGTCGCGGCGCTCGGCCTCGTCGATCGCGTATCGGTCGGTCGGAGCGGTGTCGAGGCTCTGCGGGCAAGGCCTGCGCCGCGGCGATTTCTCGCCGGTCTTCCCTAAGCGGAATTTCCGAACTCCGCCCGCAGGGCGGGCTCGGAAATTCTGCAGGATGTCAAGGATTTAGCAGAGTTTCGGGGGGGGGGGGGGGGGGTGGGGGGGGGGGGGGGGGGGGGGGGGGCGGGGGGGGGGGGGGGGGGGGGGGGGGGGGGGGGGGGCGGGCCCGG